>JBHJOM010000073.1:0-8603 GCA_050329715.1 Phycisphaerae bacterium | reverse complement strand
GATCGCCGAGAACAACCGGTTCGGCTCGAGTCGGATCAATGTGAACTTCGTCGGCACGCCGGCGGCCACGGCGTTCGGGGAGGTCCTCCGGCAGGCGGGCGTGGAGCATTTTGCGGAGGAACCCCATGTCTGGCAGAACGTGGACCCGGTCACGCTCGAGCTGGAGGATGCCACCGTTTTCGAGGCGGCCGCCGCACTGGCCCGCCAGACGGACCGGCACATCCGGGCGGACGACGCCGGGGGTGTGATGGTCTCCCGGCACGACTACAGCAGCCTTGGCGACTTCGGGTCGGGCCGGGTCGTGTACGTCGGGCCGGTGGCGGTCCGGCCGGAGGCGGCTAGCCTCACACGGTCGGTCCATTACGAAACCGGGGCGTCGCATGACGCACTGAGCCTGAACTTGCAGACGATGGTCGAGCCGAAGCTCCGACTCGCCGAAGGCGGCCAGATTCGCCTGCTCAAGGCCGTCGACGAGAAGGGGCAGAACCTGCTCTCGCCGAAGGACCGTAATAGCCATACCCACCGGCACCACGGCATGTTGCAGTTGACCACCCGGCTGGAGCAGCCGCCGGGCCGCGGCACGAAAATCGCCGAGTTGGCCGGCGAGGTGCTGCTGAACGTGGAAATCGCCAGTGAGCGTCGCGAACTGCCCGCCGGCGAGGTGGACGGCAGCACGTCGCAAATCGGCGGGCTGAAGCTGGTGATCGAGTCCCTTGCCGTGAACGGCACGTCCGCCACGCTCAAGGGGGAACTGCAGCGGGCCGGCGCGGACGATGCCGCGTGGCAGACCCGGTTCAACTCCACGAATCAGTCGATCCGACTCCTCGACGCCAAAGGCAACAACTGGTTCCAAGCCGGCAGCAACACACGCGGCAGCAACGACACGATCACCTTCGAGATTCGTTTCGCGGCACACAGCCACCGCCGCGAGGACAACCCGGGCGAGCCGGCGACACTCGTCTGGGAGTTGACCACCGCTACGAAGGAACTGGTGCTGCCCTTTACGCTCACCGACCTTAAACTGCCGCCGCAGTGAGGCACGGCGACCTTCGGTTTGTACATTCACGGCACCTCACCCTTCGTCTTAACGTTAACCGTGGCCACCGTGCGGCATTAAGCAACCCGGCCACGGCCGAAGCAACGAAACCTCTTGCAAGACCCCTTAGGAGCACCAGCCCCATGAGCATTCAATCCCTCGCCGACACCGGCACGAAAGTCTGGCTCGACAGCGTCGACCCGGACTACGTACAGAAGATGAAGGACCTGGGCGTTACCGGGGCCACGAGCAACCCGGTCATCATCGCGGGCATCATCAAGGCCGGCGGGCTGGACGAGCAGATGGCCGCACTCTTCGAACGCGGGATGAACGACGAGGGCGTCTGCTGGGCCCTGACGGACCTGCTGGTCTCCTCGGCACAGGAGATCTTCCAGCCGGTGTGGGAAGCGACCGCCTGCGACGACGGCTGGGTGAGCTTCGAGCTGGACCCGCTGCTGGAGGACCCCGAGGCGGATGTGCCGCACGCCGACCGCGTTACGGCGTACAAGGCCCTGGCCCGGCAGTGGGGCAAGGGGTACACGAACCGGATGATCAAAATCCCGGCGACTCCGGCCGGGATCGAAGCGCTTGAGGACGTCGTCGCCGACGGGCTGACGGTGAACGTGACGCTGATCTTCTCGGACAGGCAGTACAAAGCCGCCCGCGACGCCGTGTGGCGCGGCGCGCAGCGGCTTTCCGACACGGACCGGTTCAAGAGCGTCTTCTCGATCTTCATCAGCCGCATCGACGTCTACACGGCCGAGCACCTGACGGAACTCTCCGACGCGGCCCAGGGGCAGGTGGGCCTCGTGAACGCAAAGCGGCTGTGGAAGCAGAACCAGGACTTCTGGGCGGAGAAAAACCTGCCGTTGAAGCAGGAGATCATCTTCGCCTCGACGGGTACGAAGGTCCCGAGCGACCCGAAGGACAAGTACGTCGCAGCGCTGGCCGGGAGCGACATCCAGACGAACCCGCCGGAGGTCAACGAGGCCATTCAGGAGAGCGGCAAGGCGTTCACCAACACGGTCGATCAGTTGCCGGACCAGGCCGTGCTCGACGAGATTGACCAGAAGGTGGACTTCGCGGAGATGGAGCGGGTGCTGATGGAGGAAGGTGTGGAGAAGTTCGCCAAGCCACAGCGGCAGCTTCTGGAGGCCGTGCGAGAGAAGCGGCGGAACGTCGTAGGCGCATGACCGGCAGTGCCGGTGCGTGGCAGCCGGTGCGTCGCGCCGGTGCGTCGCGACGGGGGTAGCGTCTGCGTACTTTCACACCAGCACCACGCAACTTAGCGCCAGGACAGCAAGGCGCTCATCGCAACTTGCAGGAAGTGCTGAATCTTTTGACGCGATGCAATTCATAGACTCGCTTCGTGATCAATACGTCCGGAACTCCCGGCTTCGCCGTCGCATGCTGCTTGCTGCCGTTGTCGCCTGCCCGGGCATGGCATTGGAATCGGCCTTCGCCACGCCGCTGCCGGCGATGGTTCTCAGCGAGTTCCGTCGCACCAGCGGCGATCAGCGGATCGACAACTCGCAGTTCATCGAGGTGGTGCTTCAGCGCGACGTGTCGGCGGCCGAGCTTGCGACACTCCGCGTCGGTGACAGCATCACCACCCTGACCGAGGCGTCGGGCAATTACGGGCTGGTGAACCCCGCCCAGTACCTGCCGCCACTTCCCGACGGCAGCGAGGGCGTCTTTCGTGCCGGGACGATCATCACGCTGGGTGCCCCGGGCGTCGTCACCGAGGACCACACGTACAACCCCGCCGCCGGCGACTTTACGCTCGCCTTCCACGCCACCCCGGGCAACCCGCGCCTCACCACCTCCAACGGGTTGGCCAGTATGGGAAGGCGTGACGTGGTGTGGGTCGGCACGGCCGGTGCGGACCATGTAGACCAGGCCATCATCTGGAACGATCGTTCCGACTTCGCTGGCAACCTTATGGCCCGCAAGGCGACCAACCGCGTGCCTGTCCCGTCCAGCAGCGTGTATGACGAGATCATCTACGCCAATGCCGGCTACACCGGCATCGGGACGGACGCATCGTTTTCAATCGCCCAGGCGTCGGCGGGAACACCCGGGGGACCCAACAACGCGGCGCAGGCGGCTTACCTCGCGGCGCTACGGAGCACCATCGGGCGCGACCGCCTCATCTGGGATTCGGTCGGCAACGGGCTGGTCGCCAAGGACGGCCCGGGCACGTGGGCGGCCTTCAGCAGCGTCTGGACGGTCGAGAACACAGGCCTGCGCGCAACATGGAACAATATCGACCGGGACGACGCCATCTTCGGTGCCGCCGAGCCTTCGCCAGACGGCCTCGTGCGGACGTCGTCCGGCACCCCGCACCGTGTCGAGGTTGTCGGCCTGCAGCTGGCAAACTCCCTCACGTTCCGCCCGAATGACGTGGGCTACTGGCTCACCGGCGGGCAGGTCTGGTTCCGGGCCGACGGAGAGCCGCTTGTCACCACCGCCGGCGGGACAACGCCGCTGCAGGTCACCATGGACGTACAGCGCGACACGCTGATTGAAACCTGGGTCATCGCCGGCTTTGACCAGTCTTGGCACGTCGATCCCTCGGCCGAGCTTCGCTTCAGTGGCTTCCTCGAGGGCGAGGGCCGGGTGGACGTCGCCGGCGGCGGCGAGATTAGTCTCGGCGGCACGCCGGACACCCCGCAGAAGATCAACAGCACGCTGCGCATCATGGACGCCACCGCCGCCGTCGTCGGGTCAATGGACGAGACGAGTTCCGGCACCCTGGTCCTCGCCGGCGGGCTGCTGGACGTGGTCGAGAGCATCGACCTCGGGCCGGTGAGTCTGGCGGTCGAGGGCGGGCGTATTCGCCTCGCCGCCGGGGCGGAGATCGTCACGGACGGGGGCGTGGACGTGCTCGGCCCGTTCGTAATCGAGGTCCTGGGGGATGTGCCGTCAATCAACCTCGGGGCCTTTAACCTCGCGGACGTGGGGCTGCTGCAGATCGAGGCACCCGGGCTGCCGGACGGCACCGGTTACCTGCCTTCGCTCGTCGACGGCCAACTCGTGCTGACGCAGGGCGTGGTGCCCGAGCCGACGCTGCTTGCGCCGCTTGCGGTGCTGGGTTCACTTGTCCGCAGGCGACGTTGAGGGTTTTCGCAAGGGGTTTGACGGCAAAAACAAAAGACGCCCCGGCTCGCGTGGGGCGTCTTTTGTGGTGTCCGTCCGCCGTCGTGCGGTTGCGCGATGCGGGACGTCGCAGCGGCCGTTGGCGCGGCTCACTGCAGCAGAGCAAGGACTGCCTGTGGCGAGGCATTCGCCTGGGCCAGCACGCTGGTGCTGGCCTGGAGGAGGATCTGGTTGCGTGTCAGGGCGGCGGTCTCCTCGGCAAAGTCGGAGTCGCGGATGGCCGACTCACTGGCCGTCATGTTTTCCAATGCGACGCTGAGGCTGGAGATGTTGGTCTCGAGGACGTTGCGCTGCAGCGCGCCGAGTCTGCCGCGGAGTTCGCTGATCTGCTTGATGGCCGCGTTGAGGATTCGCTGAGCCTGGACGGTGTTGCCGCTGATGAGGGAATTGGCACCGCCCGAGGCGACGGTGGAGAGGGTTCCGACGGTGGAGTCGCCGAGCTTTGTGGTGTTGACGGAGCCGATGCCAATGTGAATCTGCCCGTTTCGGTTGACCTGCGAGCCGATCTGGAATTTGCTTCCGCCGCTTTCGATCTGGAACGTGGTGAAGCTTCCGGGGTTGGTTGCGAAGTCCGGGTGGAGCCAGAGTTCAATGTCCAGCGCGCTGTTTCGGATGGCGCCGATGAGGCCGTTGGATTCCGCGGCCGAGCCGTTGATGACAAGGCTTGCGTCCTTTCCGTTGTCTTTGGACGTGTTGGTAGCGAATGCACCGTTGACGGCGCGGACGGAGACATACTGGTTCGAGCCGTACTCGGTGGAGTTGAAGACGAGTGTGCCGCCCGAAACCGTCGCCGAGACACCGGTGGTGTCCTTCAATGCGTTTGTTGCGAAAGCGACGCTGCTGACGGTCGCCCCGCCGGTGAAGCTGAGCTGCTCGACGCCCAGGTTCCCGCCGATCTCGATGGTGACTGGTGCCACCCCGACGGTCGACCCGGTGTAGGTGATCTGCCCGAGTTGCGCCGAGCCGATGACCTCGACGGCGACGGTCATCGGCCCGTTGTCCGGCAACTTGGCGGCGTTGACGCGGAGCCCGGTGATTTCTGCGGAACTGATACCGGTCGTGGCGTAGTCGAGGCTGCCGTTGAGCAGCTTCAGGCCGTTGAACTGTGAGGTGTTGGCGATCCGGTTGACGGAGTCGAGGATGGCGTCAACCTGTAACTGGTTGGCCTCGATTTCCAGGGGGCTCAGTGCGCCGGTATTGGCCCCTTCGTTGGTCAGGGCCTGCATCTCCAGGATCAGTGCCTGAACCTCGGCGAGTGAGCCCTCGGCGGTCGCCAGGACGTTGTTGGCCCGGCCGGAGTTGTCGATGGCCTGCCGCAGCCCGGCGATCTCGGACCGCATCGTCTCGCTGGCGATGAGTGCGGCGGGGGCGTCCTTGCCGGAGTTGATCTTCAAGCCCGTACTGAGGCGCTGCAGGTTGATGTTCAGCTTGTCGTTGTTGCGCCACATGCTGTTGATGGCGCGCATCGAACCGACGTTCGTGTTTATCCGAGTCATGGCATCCTCCGTGATGCGTCCTTGTTGTACTGCGGCGGCGATCCTTCGCCTGCTGCGGGTTGTTTCGTCTCCGGCGAGGCGCAAACTTCATCCGCCGGCGGCGCAGGAAATGCCCGATAACGTTGTGTCCGATAAGAATCGGCCTTCATACTCAGGACGACAGGCCGCGCATTTTCTGCGCTGTTTCGGCCCCTCCGCCGACCGACGTCCCGCCACGCAGGTTTGACCGACCCCACACGCGGCGTTAGCCTCCCGCTTCCGCATAGAGACGGAACCGAACCGACATGATGAACCCCGCCGCACGCCCCAAAGCCTATCTCAAGGCCCGACACGCCCAGGTCCGTCAGGCCATGCAGTCGTTGAATCTCGACGGCATGCTGCTGACCCGCGCGACCGATCTGTCTTACCTGACGAACTTCTCGGGCGATTCGAGCATCGGGCTGATCAAGAAGACGGCCGGCTTCACCATGGCCACCGACTTCCGTTACGAGCAGCAGGCGTCCATCGAGGCCGGTTGGGTCAAGCTGACCATCCGCGACGCCTCCATGGCCGAGGCGCTGGCAAAGATGCTGACCGAGGAGAAGGTCAAGAAGGTCGGCTTCGAGGCCAACTTCATGACGTACGGGCAGGTCGACCAGCTCAAGAAGGAATTGGTCAAGCTCGGTACCGCCGGGGAGAAGGTCGAGTTGGTCCCTGTCGAAAACGTGATGGCCAACATCCGCAAGGTGAAGGACGACAACGAGGTCGCCCTGATCCGCAAGGCGGTCGCCGTCGCCGAGGAAGCGTTCCTCGCGCTTCGCGACGTGATCGAGCCCGGCGTGACGGAGAACTATCTGGCCGGGCTGCTCATCAGCGAGTTGCGAAGCCGTGGCGCACAGGACGTAAGCTTTCCGCCGATCGTCGCGGCCGGGACGAACTCCGCTTTACCCCACTACCGCCCCGGCGACGTCATCATCGGGCGGGACACGCCTTTGCTGTTCGACTGGGGCGCGATGGTGGACGGCTACTGCAGCGACCTTACCCGCACCTTCGTCATCGGCCGGACCAGCAGCCGGATCAGGAAGGCTTACGCCGCCGTCCTGGAGGCGCAGGAGGCTGCAATCGCGTTCCTCCGGCCCGGCGTCACGACGATGCAGGCCGACACCATCGCCCGCGACGTCATCCAGAAGGCGGGCTTCGACAAGTTCTTCGGCCATGGCCTTGGCCACGGCATTGGGCGCGACATCCATGAACTCCCCACGCTGCGCAAGACCGGGGGCGACGAGGAACTTCGCCCCGGGATGATCGTCACGATCGAGCCGGGCATTTACCTCCCCGGCGAAGGGGGGGTCCGCATCGAGGACGACGTGCTGATCACGCATTCAGGCTGCGAGGTGCTGACGACACTCCCCCGCAGTTTCGAGGAATGCCACATCGAGTAGGCCTTGGGTGGGTACACCTGAGGTGTTTGGCCCGACGTCCGCCGCAACGAGGATTGCATCCGTGGCAAAGAAGAGCACTTTGAACAACGCATCGAAACCTTCCGCCGGTAAGGCCGCCCAGGGCGGCAAGGCCTCGGGCGCCGGTCGGGCGAGCAAGCCCGCCGACCGGCCGGCACTCAAGAAGCCCGAGGGCGTTCGCGCCGGCTCCCCGATGGACCTGTCGCTCCTTCAGCAGCTCATTGAGCTGATGGGCCACAACGACCTGAACACGGTCGAGCTGCGCGACGGCGAGCAGCGCATCATGCTGCAGCGCGGCATGGCATTGACGGGGCAGCCGGCCGGGCCGTCGCCGGCGCACGCCGCACCGAGCCAGCCGGCCGCCACCCCGCCGCCGTCGGCGTCGCAGCCGGCACCCGCCGCCGAGGCCCGCCCGGCGGAGGACACGTCGCTCGTGGCGATCACCAGCCCGATGGTCGGCACCTACTACGCCGCCCCCTCGCCGGACGCCAAGCCGTTCGTGCAGGTCGGCACCAAAGTCGGGCCCGACTCCGACGTCTGCATCATCGAAGCGATGAAAGTCTTCAACAACATCAAGGCCGAGGTCAGCGGCACCATCGAGCGCATCCTCGTGGAGTCGGGCCAGAGCGTCGAGTTCGGCCAGAAGCTCTTCCTGGTGAAGCCGGCCTGAAACGAGAGAAGGGACCGAGGAACTGCCGACCACGGCCTGCCTCGGTCCCACGAATCCTTCATCCCTCGATCCCTTTCCCGCCATGTTCCGACGCATCCTCATAGCCAACCGCGGCGAGATCGCCCTTCGCATCATCCGTGCCTGCCGGGAACTGGGCGTGCAGTCGGTCGTCGTCTACTCCGAGGCCGACCGAGGGGCGGCCTACCTCGACCTGGCCGACCGCGCGATTTGCATTGGCAAGGGTCCCGCCTCGGACAGCTACCTGAACATCCCCCGCATCATCTCCGCCGCCGAGATCGCCGATGTCGAGGCGATTCACCCCGGATACGGCTTCCTGGCGGAGAACAGCCACTTCGCCGAGATCTGCCGAAGCTGCAAGATTGAATTCATCGGGCCCAGCTCCGAGGCCATGAAGGCCGTCGGCGACAAGGTCGAGTGTAAACGGCTGGCCCGTAAAGCCAAGGTGCCCACGGTGCCCGGCAGCGAGGGCGAAGTCGAAGACGAGAAGGCCGCCTTGAAAATCTGCGAGAAGATCGGCTACCCCGTCATCGTCAAAGCCGCGGCCGGCGGCGGCGGGCGGGGGATGCGCGTCGCCCACAACGAAGCCACCCTTCGCGCCGGCCTGCGCCAGGCAATGCTCGAGGCAGAGGCTGCCTTCAAGAACCCGGCCGTCTACATCGAAAAGTACGTTGAGTTCGGCCGGCACGTGGAGGTGCAGGTCATCGCCGACAACCACGGCAACGCCTGCCACCTCTACGAGCGCGACTGCTCCATGCAACGCCGCCACCAGAAGCTCGTCGAAG
>JBHJOM010000072.1:0-11037 GCA_050329715.1 Phycisphaerae bacterium | reverse complement strand
CATCCCGGCCGATGCCGTCATCACGGATGCCGACTGGTCCACACTCGCCGCAGTCGTTCCTGAGCCGAACATGGCGTTGCTGCTGCTCGCCGGGAGCGGACTGATTCGCCGCCGGCGTTCGTAACATGAAGCCGAACAGCTGTCGTGGCATTGACGTGCTACGACAGCCTTCAACTTTCTGAAAGCGTGCAGACGGAGGTCCGATGAAGACGTACGCAGGCATTGCGGCCATCCTTGCCGCGGTCGGTTCGACGGCCTTGGCCGCAATCGAGTTTCCCGCCGACGCGGGCGTCATTAACGTGGCCGCGTTCGGTGCCATTCCGAACGACGGCATCGACGACACCGCCGCCATACAGGCCGCGTTGGACGCACACCCCTCCGGCAACCACATTTTCTACTTTGCCGACGGCGTTTATGACATCTCCAACACCCTCGCCCCGGCCAGGGACGACGGCGTCACCAAGCGCAACATCTTCCAGGGCCAGAGCCAATCCGGCGTGGTGCTCAAGCTGGCCGACAATCTCGGCTTCACCGGTGCCGTGATCGACTACAACCAGAACGCCACGCAGAACGCCGCCCAGTTCTTCCGCAACTCCGTTCGCAACCTCACCATCGACACCGGCGTGGGGAACCAGGCCACCGGCCTGCGGTTCAACGCCTCCAACCAGGGCACGGTGCGCGACGTGACCGTCCGTTCCGGCGACGGTGCGGGCTCGTACGGCATCATCACCGGTGCGGCTGAGCCCGGGCCGTTGCTCATCCAGAACGTCACCATCAACGGGTTCGATGTCGGCCTGCAGACGCAACTGCCCACCGCCAGCCAGACGGTCGAGGGGCTTACGCTCAACAACCAGAACACCGCCGGCTGGGTGAACACGCTG
Organism: Phycisphaerae bacterium; assembly: GCA_050329715.1. Classification (GTDB taxonomy): domain Bacteria; phylum Planctomycetota; class Phycisphaerae; order Tepidisphaerales; family Tepidisphaeraceae; genus DAIOTR01. The sequence continues at coordinate 10,156 of JBHJOM010000072.1, read as the reverse complement.
ACGCAGAACGTCTACGGCCGGAAGGTCGTCAGCAACAACAGCGTTCGCGCCATCAGCAACGTGTCCGAGGCGAACATGGTGCTGCTGGACAGCACCTTCACCGGCACTGGGGCCGCGGCGAGCACGCAGGCGATACTCAACCAGAAGGCCATGTTCGTCCGCGACGTGGCCACCACCGGCTACGCCGACGCCGTGGCGAACAACCTGGCCGCCGGCCGCGGCAACGCACGCAACGGCCAGGACTACATCCACGAGTGGTGGGCCAACGGTGCCTACGGCAACCGCCGCGGCGGCATGGTCGAACTCTTCGAGTCGCCGGACACCACGCTCCGCCTGCCCGTCCGCGAGCACCCGACGCGCGCCTACCCGCCCGTCGCCGACTGGGCCGGCCCGCAGAACTTCCTCGTCGAGACCAGCCCGGGCGTCTTCGCCGGCATCCCCGACGACGGCATCGACGACACGCCGGCCATCCAGGCGGCGATCAATTCCGGCGCGAAGGTCGTTTACCTGCCCCGCGGCACGTGGCAGATCGACGGCGTCGTGCAGATCGGCAACAACGTCGAGCGGTTCATGGGCACCGAGGCACGCATCGAGGGCAACGGCAGCCTGCGCGTGACCGACGGCACGTCCGACACCGTCTTCATCGAGCGGCTTGAGGACGTGCCCACCATCCAGCACAATTCCAGCAGAACACTCGTTCTGGAGCACTTGCTCGACTTCGAGTACCAGGTCCTCTCGGCGACGCCGGGGGACGTGTTCCTCAACGACGTGACCGGCCGGAGCGTCGCCTTCACCGCCGGGCAGAACGTCTGGGCTCGCCAGCTCAACCTCGAAGGGGACGTGGACGCGAACAACCCCGCACTGCCGGACGCCAAGCTCATCAACAACGGCGCGAACGTCTGGGTGCTCGGCATGAAGGTCGAGGACCGCGGCACACTCGTCCGTACGGTCAACGGCGGGATGACCGAACTCTTCGGGGCCGTCAAGATCGGCTCAGGTTTCACCGCCGGCATCGAGAACGCCATGTTCGTGACGGAGGACGCCAGTCTCGTCGCCGTGCTGCCGAAGCTTGGCCCGTCGGCACCCGGTTACGACTTCGTCGCCAAGGAAGTCCGCGACGGCCAGACGCTCACGGCGACCACGTTCGGCCAGGCCGACGGCTACGCCGCCTTCAACGCCGAGGCGATCCGGCACCGCGAAGTCGTCATGGACAACGCCGACCCGACGGGCGTCAGCATCCACGGCAACTGGACCGTGCTGGCCGACGCCTTCCCCGGCGGCTACCTCGACCAGGACCTGCTCTACACAAGCCCCGGCGCGGGCAAGCGCATCACCTACACGCCGGACCTCCCGCGTGACGGGCTGTACGAGGTCTTCATCCGCTGGATCGACGACCGCAGCGGCCAGCCGCACTCCGGCCACGCCAGCGTCGTGCCCGTCCACCTGCTGACCGACCGCGGCCTCATCGAACTCGAAGTGAACATGGCCGGCACCGGCGGCTACTGGTACTCGCTGGGCCTGTTCGACCTGGAGCCCGACGAACTGAGCAGCCTGAGCATCCTGGCCGAGGGTGCCAACGGCACTGTCATCGCGGACGCCGTGCGGTTCCTGTTCCGCTTCGCCGAGGGGGATGCGAACATGGACGGCAGTGTGAACTTCGCCGACTTCAACATCATCCTGGGTAACTTCGGCACGGCCTCGGGTGCCGAGTGGGTTGACGGGGACTTTAATGGTGACGGGGCCGTCGATTTCGCCGATTTCAACATCGTCCTTGGAAACTTCGGCCTGACGCCCGTCGCCGCCGACGTCGGCGTCACCCCGGCCGACTGGGCACGCCTCGCCGCCGTGATCCCCGAGCCCGGCTCACTCATGCTCGCCGGCCCGATGCTGGGGGCGCTGTGGCGTCACCCGCGCAGGTAGCGTCGGGCGCGTGATCGCCGTTCTCATGCGGCGTCATTCCTGTTCACCGCTTACCCGGAGGCCTCATGCCGTTCCGCCTCAACCCGCGTTCGCTCGTCCTGCGCCCGGTCATTGTGCGTTGTTGGGCCGCGTTTCTCGGGGCACTGCTCGCCGTGTCCACGCCGTTGCCCGCCCGGGCCGCGGATGCGCCGCCGAACCCCGGTGACTTCCCGCTTGCCGCCACCTTCCTCCCGCCGGCCGGCGTCATGGCAAACATCAAGGCGGACTACGGCGCTATCGGCGACGGCGTCACCGACGACACCGCCGCCTTCAAGGCCGCCTTCGCCACCGACCAGCCGCGGGCCATCTACATCCCGCACGGCACGTACCTCATCCGTGAGCCGCTCCGGTACGGCGTCGAGGCTTCGAAGAAGAAGAAGGTCCTGCTCATCGGCCAGAGCCGCCAGGGCACCGTCCTCCGGCTTGCAGACAACGCACCCGGCTTTGACAACCCGTCCGACCCGCGCACGTTCATCCACGCCCAACACCCGAAGCAGCAGGGCGAGCAGAACATGCACAACTACCTTTATGGCCTGACTATAGAAATCGGCCGAGGCAACCCGGGTGCCGTCGCACTCAACTACCACACCAACAACACGGGCGCCGTGAAGGACGTCACGCTCCGCGCCGCAGACCCGGTGAACCATCCCGGCCTCGTCGGCCTCGCCTGCACGGACTGGGAAGTCGGCCCCGGCAGCATCCGCCACGTCACCGTCGACGGGTTCGCGACCGGCGCGCTCATGACCAAGGTCGCCAACCACGTCACCCTGGAGCATGTCACCCTCAGCAACTGCGACGTCGGCATTGTCGCCCACGACACGCTCAGCATCCGCGGCCTCAAGACACTGGCCGTCGAAACCCCCCTGCAGCTCCACGGGCAGACGGTCCTTCTCGACGCCGAACTCCACGCACCCGCCGGGGCCGAGAACGCCGGGGCCGAGAACGCCGTCGCAATCCAGGCCGGCGCACACCGCCTGCTGGCGCGCAACATCAACACGCACGGCTTCGCCCGCGTCGTCGCCTCCACGGCCCCCGCCGGCGACGTGCCCGCCGATGCATCCTCCGCCGGCACCCACACCGCGCTTTACCTCTCACACCCGCCGGTGAGCAACTGGCCGGCCGACGACACCGCCGCCGGCCTGCACTCCCTGCCCGTGGAGGAGTCGCCGCACCTGCCTTATCCGGCCTCGGCCGACGGCTGGGCCGTCATGCCCGCCCGCGGCGACATCACCGACGCACTGCAGCACGCCATCGACGCCGGCGCGACCGACATCCTCATCCCCGGCGGCGGCGGCAAGCAGATCACCCGCACCGTTCACCTGCGCAACAACGTCCGCCGCATCATGGGGGTCGGCAACGCCTACCTCCGCATGAACACCGGCGAAGCACCCGCCTTCCGCCTCGAGGCCGGCAATGCGCCCGTCGTCCTGCTCGAACTCCTCTACGCCGACTACGGCAGCGACACCCGCTTCGCGTTCGAGCAGGCCGCCCCGCGCACCCTCGTCCTTCGGCACGGCGGCGGCGACATCCGCTCTCTTCCGTCGGCCGAGGGCGGCAAGCTGTTCGTCGAGAGCGTCGTGGGCGCACGTTTCCACCTGGCGGGCGTCGACGCGTGGCTGCGCGACGTCAACACGGAACTCGGCGGCCCGGAGGCCAACATCATCAACCGCGGCGGCGACGTCTGGGTCCTGGGGCACAAGACCGAAGACTTCGCCACCAAAATCGCCACGTACGACGGCCGCACCGAACTGCTCGGCGGCACCTACCGCCAGAACCACGACGACGCCGACCTGAGGCGCACCGGCCTGAACCCGGCCGACCCGCCGCCGCTGTTCATCGTCGACAACGGTTAGGCCCGCCTCACCTACCGCGCCTGGGGCCCGAACAAGCCGTACGCCGTCCTCGTCCGCGAGACCCGCAACGGCGAAACCCGCGACCTGAAACGCCAGGACGCCGGCGGTGCGGCCACGCTGTTCGTCAGCGAACCGTGACTCGCCGACTCCCGGGCCGGATGTGGGGACAGCACAGAGGCCACAGAGATGGGGAGATAGGGGAAGGCGGTTGTGAAGAGGAATGAGTAATAAGCAATGAGTGATAAGTAATGATTTAGAAGTCAGAAGTCAGAAGTCAGAAGTCAGAAGTCAGAAGTCAGTTGTTTGAAATCTGAAATCTGAGATTTGAGATCGGATACCTGAAACTTCCAGACCCAAAGTGACCGCGACCGGCAGCGCCGCTCTCCCACCCTCTGCGATATCCCAATCTCCGTGTCTTCCTTCGCGCCTTCGCGTCTTCGCGAGCGCATCGGGACCGGCAGCGGTATGCTGTCGGGCATGAGCAAGTCACCCGTTACCAAGTCGACCGTCGAGGAGATCCGCCGGCGGTTTGACGGCGACGTCGAGCGGTTCAGCGACCTGGCCGTCGGGCAGCAGGCCGCGCCCGATTCGCCCTTGTGCATGGACCTGGTGACCGAGGCGGCCGCCGCCGTCACGCCGCACGCGCGGACCGTGCTGGATGTGGGTTGCGGGGCGGGCAACTACGCCCTGAAGCTGCTGCAGCGCCTGCCCGGTCTCGACGTGACGCTGCTGGACCTGAGCCGCCCCATGCTCGACCGGGCCGTGCAACGCGTCTCGGCCGCCGGTGCAGGCACCCCCGCCACCGTCACCGCCGTGCAGGCGGACGTCCGCGAGGCGGCTTCGGACCCTGGTTCGTTCGACCCCGGCTCGTTCGACATCATCCTCGCCGCCGCGACGCTCCACCACCTGCGGGACCAGGACCAGTGGCGTTCGGTCTTCGCCGCCTTTTACCGCTGGCTCCGCCCCGGCGGCAGCCTGTGGGTCGTCGACCTCGTCGAGCAGGCCACGCCGGAATTGGAAGCCCTGACCCGCCGCCGCTACGGCGACTACCTCACCACCCTCGGCGGCGAAGCCTACCGCGAGGCGGTCCTGGCCTACGTGGACAAGGAAGACACCCCCCGCCCCCTCGTCTGGCAACTAAGACGACTGGAAGAAGCCGGCTTCACGGACGTGGACGTCCTTCACAAACGGTTATGCATGGCGGCGTTCGGGGGACGAAGAAGGCACGAAGGCACGAAGGGGTAGGGATCGAGGGAGTGAGGCATCGAGGGATCGAGGGGCGAACGCCCGGTCGTCAACCGACCTGAGTTTGTCGGCGAATGGGCAATGAGCAGGAAACCCATGACCAACAGTCGATTGACGTTTGGTCATGGGTTCCCTGGGACTTGGTCATTCATGGGTCATTGGTTCCCTGCACATTGCTCATTACGGGTAACCCAGCCCGCCGTCGCCGACGCTCGGCCCCAAACCCTCCGTGCCTTCGTGCCTCCGTGCCTTCCTCCGCCCCTCACGCCGCCACCTTCATTCCCTCCCGCACCGGCATGGCCGCGCCCAGTTGCAGGGTGAACCGGGCCGGCGGGCCTGACTTGCCGCTGCGGACGGCGACGATCTGGTACGCCACGGCCGGCCCGACCGGGGCCAGCGTCGCGTCGGTGAACGTCTTCTTCGCCGCATACCCCAGCGGCGTGAAAACGGCCGGGTCCCCACTGCTCTGGCCGGGAAGAACGAGGATGCGTCGGCTCACCTGGTAGCTGGTGCCGCTGGCCCGCGGGTTGTCGCACTTCCACCGCAACGTCACCACGCCGGCGGAGCTGAGGCTCGCCTTGATCTGGTACGGCTCGCCGGGCGCCCCCGCCGGCCTGGGCTCACGCGGCGCGGGGATCTGCGCCGTGGCGTAGACGCTTTCATCGTTCGTGGCGTAGGCGTAGGCGCGGATGGTCCGCGTCAGGTCGCCGCCGGCGGCGTCCATGTCGGCCATCGCCCGCGTCAGCGCCTCGGTCGCCGCCAGGGAGGCCTGCCGCGCCGCGACGGCCGCGTCGTAGGCCGCCTGCGCCGCCGTCACCGCCGTGGCGAAGGCCGCGACGTACTGTTGCGTCACCCCGATCTGCCCCGCATGCTCCGTCCACGGCGCGACGTGGGCCTGGTAGTAAGCAATACGCTGGTTCTTCTTCTTCGGCGGCATGACGGCTCCGGGGATGGGGTGCGGGTTGCGGGTTTCCGATCGCTAATCGCTAATCGCTAATGCCTAATCGCTAATACCTAATCGCTAATACCTAATCGCTCCTCGCGAGTTGCGGGTCTCCGGTTGCTGGTGGTATCGGGCGGCGGGGGAATGAGCATTGAACAGGGAACCAATGACCAATAAGAAACGGTGCAACCAGTCTCCGCAGGGGCGATTTAATGGGGCATGGGTTCATTACTCATTGCTCATTGCTCATTACGCGTTTCGCATCACGCACGCCGCCAGAGGCGCTGAACGTCCGAATTCCGCGCGCACTTTGCTTCCGAGGCGCACGTCTGCGGCGTCGAGGGATGCGCCCGGGGCGTCGAGAGATGCGCCTGAGGCGTCGAGAGATGCGCCCGCGGGGTTGAGGCATGCGCCCGAGGTGTCGAGACGCAAGCCTGAAGCATCGCGTCACCCGCCCGCCTCGCGCAGAGGCACGCCCGCGTGGCCGTAGCATGGGCGTCCCGCCCATCAGACAGAAAATGGGCGAGACGCCCATGCTACGAACGCCCGGCAGGCACGCCCCCGGCCCCACAAGCCCCGCGCGCCGATGCCGCCGGCCGCGGCCCGGTCGGTGCATCGTCTTGGGGGCAGGCCTGCGGCTGATCACCCAACTCGAATTTAGCTTTCCTCTAGCTGTCGAAGCCGATACCTTGTGCAGCGTCGATGTCCTCGACGCACTTTGGGGGTAACTTAATGGCCGACTCTGTGGCAGACTATCCAACGCTTTGGCAACTGCTGGCCCTCGCCGAGCCGCAGTTCGAAGCGGTCGATTTGGTGATCGCCAATCTCGCTGTCGCACGCGGTATTGACGGTTGCGGCGCGCTCGACATCGCCCGGTACGTCCGCGCAGTCGATGAATGGACGGGGTTTTTCCGCCGGCAGTTGCCCGGCCTGGAGCAGATGTTCCGCGCGACGCCCGAGAAGTGGAAGGGGGACATCCGCTTCTTCCGCATCGGCATGCTCCAGGGGTTCCTCGGGCACAAGATCGGAATCCGGTACATCGAGAGCCACAAGCACGCCAAGGAGGTTTGGTACAACGACCCCGGCCAACTGTTTCTTCACGGTCTGATCGATACTCGCCAAGGGACCTGCGGCAACATGGCAGCGCTGCATGTGGCCATGTGCCGGCGGCTCGGCTGGCCGGTGTCGCTGGCGTGTGCCGACGGCCACCTGCTGAGCCGCTTCGACGACGGCGAGGTCGTGTACAACATCGAGGCGACTGCCGATCATCCCGGCGCCTTCGCCTCCGACCCGGACGACTACTACATCGAGCGGTTCCGCTTGCCGCAGAGGGCAATCGCCTGCGGCTCGGACCTGCGGCGGTTGACGATGCGGCAGATGATCGGTGTCTTCCTGCAGCTGCGCGCTCGTTACCACCACGACATCGGGCGGAGCAGCCTGTGCGACTCGGACCTGTGCCTCACACGTGTGCTCTTCCCAAACTACCGACGGGCATACATTGCGTCGATGGCACCGATGATCCAGGTCGGCCGCCGACTCTTCAACAACGACGAACTAGGACACCCGAGTTCGCTCGCGGAGAGCCTCGGGCTCGGCACGCCTTCACCTTTACTTTAGCCTTCATGCGATTTCGCTACTACACGACACCGAGGGAGCATGCCATGTATCAAACCAACGTCGCACTTAGCCGCAGATTCGACCTTCAACAGCCGGCTGGATACATCGATGGACAGAACCTGTATCAGTATGCCTCCTCCGGTCCGGCGGAAACCGTTGATCCAGATGGTTTACAGTCAAAGGATCGAAACGCGCGCGGTCCGGCCGCGACTCGTGAACGAAATAGAGAGCTGAATGAGTGGGCAAGCGATCAGCGCCGAAAGCTTCGTGACTCACTAGAGAAGCTCTGTCCAGCTGGTGCCTTTCGCTCTATCTCTAACTGCGATTGTACTCCTGACGACTGCACTGCCCAGGCTAAGGAACTTGCCAACGCAATTGTCGATGCGGTGAAGCAACGTCGCCGCCAACACGGCGATCAGTGGGGAGGAGTGAACGGCAATCGCGGGAAGCGGCTGACAGGCAACTATGACTGCGGCGATTGGCAAGTTCTGATTATGGCTACCGTCAACCCAATTATCGAGAAACACCGCAAAGCAGGGAAGGCTTGCTTCAATTCCGTCGCGATCGAGGCGACTGGAGCGAGAAACCACGGCGTCCCAAACCATCAGTGGATAGAGATCGCGATTGGTAACGATTCCACCAAGACGGTCACAGTTGATCCATGGCCGAGTGGTGGCAACGATGATCTGATCAATACGACTGCGATCGGTGGATGGCCAATCGTGAAGAAATTCCCTTACTTTCCTTTTCCGCCGACGGCCTTAGCTCCCGCTACGCAACCGAACAAGTGATGCGGCGAACTCGACTTGTCTTTATCGCAGCTCTGCTGGTTGCGGCCGCGGCCACAATCATATGGTTTGAATGGCGGGAACGTATCGAAGATAACGCATTTCGTGTTGAAGTAAGCAGGATGCGCGAGCTCGGTGTGCTAGCGTCCGAGATGATCGAGCAGAAGTACGAAGGTGTTGTACAAGTTGACGGGGAACTACGAATAGATTCATTCGAAGCATTCGCTGAATACGTCAAAGCGAGACGGCCAAGCATAGTCGTTACTATGGACGCTAAGAACCCATTCCCTGGCTTTCTACCGGAAGGTAGATACGCACATGAAGAGAATGGCGAGGGAGAAAAGCTCTTTTGGAGTGAGAGGATTTTCGATCGCAACGTCGGCTATATTCAGATGCGGATACTGCGAGATGGTAGGACGCTTGAGCTAGTAAACCAAGAGAACAATCGACCTGATTGAGGCTTGCTCCATCGTCCAGAGACGCCCATACCACGTTGTCTTCTCCGCGAACTTTACGTCTCCGTGCCTTACACCCGCTGCACCCCGCCGCACTGCTCCAGCTGCGCTTCCACCCGCTTGACGCTCACCTTCACACTCGTGCCCAGTTCCTGGGCGAAGCGTTGCACGCGCAGTTCTTCGAGCATCCAGCGGAGTTTTGTTCGTGCCAACTCGTCGACGTCGTCGGCGTCCTGGATCGCCAGGTACGCCTGCCACAGCGGGCGGACGACGGCCAGTTCGTTCAGGTCGCGCCCCAGGCCGGCGTTGAGGAGTTTGCTCAGGCGGGTGTCGATGCCGGCCAGGTACCGCGGCACGTGGTCGAGCCAGGTCGCGGGGGTGGCGGTCAGGAAGTCGGGCGGGACGAGGCGGGCGAGTTGGTCGCGCATGTCCGCGACGCTGTCGCTCAGCAGCGGGGCCTTCACCGCGTCGAGGCGCATCGTCAGCGCGTGGCGGCGGGCCAAGATCGTCTCGGCGGTGGCGGCGACGTTCAGCAGGATCGGCCGGAAGCGGTTCCACGCCGCCAGCAGCACCTGTTCGAACTCCGCGGCGGTGCGGACGCGGCCGGCGTCGGGGGCGAAGAGGCGGTCGGCCGTGGCGGCCAGCAGCTCGTGACGCAGCCGCTCCGACTGGCCGACCGCCTTGTAGTGCATGGCCATGCGGTGCAGGGCCGGCAGGCCGGCGACCTCGGCGCGGAGTTCGCGGTCAAAGTCCAGCAGGAACAGCCGCCGCACGCCCTGGCGGGTGACGGCGATCGCCTGCTCGCGGCTGTCGACAAGGCGGAGGGAGACCGAGTCCCCGTCGTCCCGCACGGCCGGGAAGCCCTGGAGCGTCTGGCTCGCCTGCCCGGGTGCCGCGTGGCGAAGCTCCACACGTTCCGGGAGGTCGGCAAAATCCCAGGTCTTGATGCCGCTGCGGTTGAAAGGGGCCGGCGGTTCGAGGGCGAAGGTCTCGCGGGCCAGGTGCCGCAGCTCGTGGCGGATTCTAACAATGTCGCGGCCGACGGCGACGCGTTTGCCCTGCGCGTCGACGATGCGGAGGTTCATCTTCAGGTAGTCGGGAAGTTCCTCCGGGCGGAAGGCGTCGGCGGGGATGGGCAGGCCGGTGGCCTTGCCCAGTGCCGCGGCCAGTTGGCGGACTAGGTCCCCCTGGCCGAACCGCATGGTGTTGACGGCCCGGCGGGCGAAGTCCGGGGCGGGGACGACGTTCACGCGCAGGGGCTTGGGCAGCGTGCGGATGAGGTCCAGCACCTTCTCC
>JBHJOM010000071.1:0-25948 GCA_050329715.1 Phycisphaerae bacterium | reverse complement strand
GCACGCATGAAAACCTCCGAAGCGAACGACCACTGTCGAGCCCGGCAGGTGCCGGGCGGGTCTTTTATTCTACGGCCAGCAGTATGACATCGTCGCGCTTCGCCGCCCAGTTTTCCAGCCGGCTCAGGGGTGTATGGCCGCGGATTCGCAGCTCGAAGTGCAACTCGGCGACGTTCAACTCGTCGGGCATTCGCCGAAAGCCCGGGTGGCGCAGGTGCAGGCCCAGTTCGTCGAGCTGTTGCCTGGCGGTTTGCAGCATGTCCGGGGCGTAGTTGATGCGGAGGGTGACGCGGATCTCGCGGGTGACGGGCAGGACGTGTTCCGAGAGGCCGATGAGGTAGAGCGTGACGAAGAGTACGATCGTCGCCACGATGCCGGTGACGTAGAGGCCCAGCCCGAACGCCAGCCCGACGGCGGCGGTGGCCCAGAGGCCCGCGGCCGTGGTGAGGCCCGAGACGTTGCCCCCGTTGCGGATGATGGTGCCGGCACCCAGGAAGCCGATGCCGGTCATGACGCCGTAAGCGATGCGGCCTGGGTCCACCTGCAGGATGCCGCGCGTCTGCTGGGGCCAGGTGACGTGCGCGAAGTTGACGCTGACGACCATGACCAGTGCCGCCCCGACGGCCACGAGCATGAACGTCCGCAGGCCGGCACCTCGCCCGCGAAACTCCCGCTCGAGCCCGACGGCCGCCCCGGCGAGCCCGGCCAGCGCCAGGCGAACGAGGGTCTCGGTCGTCCAGCCCAGATGGGTCGGAAGGCCGTTGAGCAGATCGAATGTTTCCTGCAGATTCACGTTCGTTGTCGCGTCGATCGCGGCGAAGTCAGGCACGCCCGGCGGCGGGTTTGCGCTTCGTCGGTTTGGGCTTCGGCTTGCGGGCCTTGGCCCGGGTTGTGGCGGTGGGTTTGGCGGTGGGTTTGGCGGCGGGGGAGGCCATGGCCACCGCCAGCACCTCGTCGACGGTGTTGACGAAGTGGAACTTGAGCCCCTTCTTCGCCTCGTCGGGCAGCTCCGGGAAATCCTTCTCGTTGCGGGCCGGGACGATCACTTCCTTGATGCCCGCGCGGAGGGCGGCGAGTGTCTTTTCCTTCAGCCCGCCGATCGGCAGGACGAGGCCGCGGAGGGTGATCTCGCCGGTCATCGCCACGTCGTGGCGGACGGGCTTGTTGAGCAGGAGTGAGGCCAATGCGGTGAACATGGCCACGCCGGCCGAAGGGCCGTCCTTGGGCACCGCGCCGGCCGGCACGTGCAGGTGGATGTCGCTCTCGGCGAGTTGTTTCGGGTCGACGCCGAGTTCCTCGGCGCGGCTGCGGACAAGGCTGAAGGCGGCCGTGGCCGACTCCTTCATCACATCGCCGATCTGCCCGGTGAGGGTGATGCCCCCCTTGCCGGCCATTCGGGTGCCTTCGATGAAGAGGATCTCCCCGCCGACGGGCGTGTAGGCCATGCCCGTCGCCACGCCGGGCACGGCCGTGCGCTGGGCGAGTTCGCTGACGTACCGCTCGGGCCCGAGTTTCTCGCGGACATAGGCCTCGTCGACGCTGACTTTCTTCGTCTTCCCGCCGACGACCTCGGCGGCGATGGCCCGGCAGACGCCGCCGATGTTCCGCTCCAGGTTGCGCACGCCGGCTTCGCGGGTGTACTTCTCGATGATGAGCTTGAGCGCCGCCTGCTGGAAGGTGGCCTGCTTTTTCTTCAGGCCGTTGGCTTCGAGCTGACGGGGCACCAGGTAGCGGCGGGCGATGCTGAGCTTGTCGGTCTCGGTGTAACCGGGGATTTCGATGACCTCCATGCGGTCGCGCAGGGGGCCGGGCACCGTGTCCATGGTGTTGGCCGTGGCGATGAAGAGCGTCTTGGAGAGGTCAAAGGGCAGGTCGAGGTAGTGGTCGGTGAAGCTGTGGTTCTGTGCCGGGTCGAGGACTTCGAGCAGGGCGGCGTTCGGGTCGCCGCGGAAGTCGGCCCCGACTTTGTCGATCTCGTCGAGCATCATCACCGGGTTGTTGGTGCCGCACTTGCGGAACTCGCTGATGATTCGCCCGGGCATCGCGCCGATGTACGTGCGGCGGTGCCCGCGGATTTCGGATTCGTCCCGCACGCCGCCGAGCGCGACGCGGATGAAGTTGCGCCCCGTGGCCGTGGCGATGCTCATGCCGAGCGACGTCTTGCCGACGCCCGGCGGGCCGACGAAACAGAGGATCGCGCCGCCGCCGTCGGGCTTGAGCTTCCGCACGGCCAGGTACTCCAGAATGCGCCGCTTGACCTTATCCAGGTCGTGGTGGTCGCGGTCGAGGATGCGCTGCGACTCGTCCAGGTCGATGTTGCCTTCGCTGCTTTTGGCCCAGGGCAGCTCCGAGATGATCTGCAGGTAGGTGCGAATGACGCCGTACTCCGGCGAGGCCTGGGGGATGCTCTCCAGGCGGTTGAGTTCGCGGCCGGCCTCCTTCATAACGTGCTCGGGCGGGCTGGCGGCCTCGAGGCGTTCGCGGAGGCGTTCGACGTCGGAGGTCTCGCCGCCTTCCTCGCCGAGTTCCTTGCGGATGGCCTTCATCTGCTCGCGGAGGTAGTAGTGCCGCTGCGTCTTGTCGATGCTCTCGCGGACCTCCGACTGGATGCGCGACTGGATCTCGAGCACGTCCAGCTGCTGGGCCAGCTTCGACGAGACGTGGGTGAGCCTTGCTTCGACGTCCAGCTCGGCAAGGAGGCGCATCTTCTCCGAGGTGTCTGCCTGAACGTTCGCGGCCAGGAAGTCGGCCAAGGCCGAAGGGTTGTCGATGCTGTTGAGCACCTCCTTGGCCTCGTCCGGGGTGCTGGGCGACAACTCGATCACACGGTTGGCCTGCTGCCGCACGGTGGCCATGAGCGCGCGGGTGCGCGTGTTGTCGGAGACCTTGTCCTTGAGTACTCCAAAGCGGCCTGAAAGGAACGGCGTCGTCTGCCCGAGGTCCTGGAGCGCTATACGGGTGAGGCCGTGAACGATGATCGACTGCTGCTGGTCCGGCCCGGCCACCAGCTTGAGAATCATGCAGGCCACACCGGTGTCGTGGAGCTGTTCGCGCGTCGGGTCGTTCACCTCCGCGTCGAGCTGCGTGACGATGGCGATCATCTTCTCGCCGGCCATGGCCTCTTCGAGCATGGCTTTGCTCTTGCTGCGTCCGACGTTCAGCGGCATGACGGTGCCGGGAAAGACGACGATGTTGCGGACCGGCAACACGGGGAGCTTGGAGGGGATGCTCACCTGCTGGCCGTTGCCGGCGACGTTGACGGTCGTGTGCGTCTCCTGGGTTTCTGCGGTGCGGGAATCTGCCATGTCGGCCCTGACGTGTGCTTGGGGTTCGGTCTGAAGTGTCGTTCGCGATCGGCCGGGTGTCCCGGTGGAGTTTTGGTGGCCGAGGGGTGAATGAGCGGGTGCGGCCGGCTTTAGTTCACCTTGGGCAGCTCGACCCAGAGCATGCCGTTGCGGTAGGCGGCGATGATGCGGTCACGATTGACGTCGGCGGGCAGTTCCACCTCGCGGCAGAAGCTGCCGTGGTCGATCTCCATGAGGTGCACCCGGGCGCGGGGGCGGGTTAGTACGGCCGGGTCGTCGGAGAACCCCTCGTGCAGCGTCAGCTCCGGGTCTGCCTCGGCGGCGGGTGAGGCGTCGGCCGGTTCGGCGGCGGGGGTTTCGGCCGCCGCATCGGCCGGGGCCTCGGCCGGGGCACCGTGGGCGCGCTCGAGCATTTCGGGCGGCATCTCCGGCACGCTTCTTCGGCCCTGCAGGCGGAGGCGACCTTGAACGACGGTCAGGTCGATCGCTTCCTTTTCCACGCCGGCCAGATCCACACAGACGAGGTACGCGCGCGGCAGCTCATAGAGGTTAACGGCCGGCGTCCAGGTGTCGGTGGGGCAGAAGCGGTAGTAGCCGCGGTTGATCTGCTCGGCCAGCTTCTCGATCTCGCGTGAGATGCCGCCGAACGGGGGCGTTGCCAGGTGCATGGTGACCATCGCCGCATCATAGCGCCGAGCGGCCGAATCACGTAACGGGGCAACCGTTTGACCCGGCAAAACCTGCTTCAGGCGCGTCGTCGCTCGCTGCGGCCCGCTTCGCGACCGGGCAGGCCGACCGCCGCACGCAGGCGCCTGACCTGACGTAGGTTATCGGCGGTCCCTGCGTTTGACGTATCAGCCCGGGCGGGCGAGAATCGACCCCCACACCCCGGAGACCGGTGCGTGGCGGCTGCCGTACGGCTCGTCACGTCCCATACAACCTTGCGAGCACCCGCGATGAAACACCAAGGACGCAGCGGCAAACTGACCCTCTCCCTAGCACTCGGCACCGTGGTCATGGCAACCGCCGTCGGCTGCGACGACGCCTCGCCCACCAGCGACGCCGAAGCCGCCCGCATTACCGCGGCCGTCATCCAGACGAACGCCTCGGCACCTGCCGACTACGACGCGGCACTCGCCCGGCTCAACGAGGCCGAGACCGCCGCGGTCTCCGCGGCCGCCCGGGCGGACGTGCGTGCCGCCCGAGGTCACCTGGCTTTGCAGCGGTCCGTACCGGTGATCGACGAGCTGATGGACGTCGCCGCCGAGGCACGGGTTGCGATGGCCGAGGCACAGGGCCTGACCCGCCGCATCGCCGGCCTGGCCCGGCAGATCGCCGCGATCGAAGCCCAGGAGCCGACCCAGTTCAAGCAGGCTTACCAGGACATCAAAGGCCAAGCCCGCGGCGACAACAATCGCCAGGCTTGGATCGAAACCGCCAGTGGAGAGATTCCGACACTCGAGCAGACGCAACAGACCATCTCGAGCATCGAATCGCAGATCGAACAGATCGACACCTCCCTCCAGCAGAAGCGACAGGCCGCCGCCGAGGCCAACCGCCAGGCGCAGCAAGCGCTGGCCGACGCCCGCACGGCCGGGAACGCCGAAGCCGTCGAACTGCTCAAGACCGCGCGTGAGCAGTCGGTGAATGCCCAGGAACTGGATTCACAGATCGCCGCGGACGAAACCGAGCTGCAGCGCCTCGCAGGTGAGCTTGCCGTAAACCGGACGCGCCAGGAGCAACTGCGGGCTTACCTTGCGTCGCTGGACGATTCCGTGACAAGGCTCGACGCGACCTGGAGCGAGCTTTCACAGCAGGTGCAGGGCCTGCGTAGCCAGGTGCAGGCTGACGCACGCCGGCTGCAGCAGCTGATGGGCGACGGTACCACCGCCTCGGCAAGCGAGAGTGCCTCCAGCGAAAGTGCCTCCAGCGAGGGTGCTTCGCCGACGACGGACGTCAGCGGCCTGCTGGCCCGCGCCGCCGAGTTGCGGTCCGAGGCGACCGGGTTGCTCGGGACTGCGGTCTCCAGCTTCCGCGAGGCCGCGTCCAGCGCTCAGACGTTCCGTCAGGAAGTCTCGAGCCGGGAGGCGGGCGTCGGCCAGGCACAGCAGCAGCAGATTCAGGGCATTCTGAAGAACACCGCGCCGGAGTCGTACCTGCTTCGGGCCGGGGAGTCAGGCGGGCATCTGGCCGCGGTTCACCTGGACGAAGTAACCCTGCTGGAAGCCAGGCAGCAACTGCTGGCCGCCGCCGACGACGTGATGAGCCGGGCGGGTGTTCAGGCGCGTTTCGCCGAGGGGGCAGGGTTGGGCGGGCTGGACCCGGCCATCACCGCCGCGGACGCCGCGCTCGCCGGGGCCCAGGCGGACCTGGACAAGGCGCGCCTCACGAACGATCAAGGCGTCAGCCGGCTCGCCAAGCGTGCCCTGGCGGAGGTGCTCCGCGAGCGACTGCGGCTGTTTGAAATAGCCGAGGCGTACAACGCCCAGAACGTCCTTGCGTTAGAGGGCCGACTGCCCGCCGAGGTGCGCGAGGAGATTCAGGTTCTGCTTCAGGACGTCGCCGAGGAAGCCGACGCGGGCGGGACCGGGCAGACGGCTCAGCCCGCGGGCCGAGGCGGGCGATAGCCCCTGGCGTGAGTGGCACCGCTTTCAAAGGCCCTGCATGAACATCGCATTGACGGAAAGCATGCGTCGTGCATTGCAGACGCCGCTGCGGACAGCCGACGGCACCCCGCTTTGCCTCGCCGACGACCTGGGCAAGAGGCCTCTTTTGATCGTCTTTTATCGCGGGCACTGGTGCCCGTACTGCAAACGCTACCTTTGCAAGCTACGTGACCACCACGCCCGTTTGACGGCCGGCGGAACGAGGCTCGTGGCCGTCAGCCCGGAGCACCCGGCCGCCGGGCAACGCCTCGTCAGGACACTCGAGCTTCCGTTTACACTCCTGGCGGACGTCAACGGGGTGCTGATCGACGCGTTCGGCCTGCGTAACCGCATCGGTGCCGCCCACGCGATGCTGCCCCACCCGGGCGTCATCTTCTTCGACGCCGCCGGCAACCTTCACCACCGCAGCATCGACCGCGACTACAAACGCCGCACGACGATTCGAAGCCTCCTGCACCTGCTGAACGACGCCGGCATGCCCGTCGAACTCCCGGCCGAGCCCATGCCGGACTGAACCCGGTGCCCCTCGTCATATCGGTCGCCGCGACGTCCTTGCCCGGGCCGAAGTTTCCGTCACGGAAGACTCAGGCTTGCGACTTGTCCGCAAAGTTGCCTACAATCGGCCCGTCGCTAGGGGTGACCGCCACCTGCGAAGGCGAAAGCGGTCTGAGACACACCCTTAGAACCTGATCCGGCTGATACCGGCGTAGGGAAGCGAGCATGACCGGCGATCCACTCCTCATTTTCGTTCAGTTCAACGCCTGGGCGACGCGTCGGCTCATCGACGCATGCCGTCTGCTCGACGACGCCGACCTCGACCGCAGGTTCGCCATCGGGCCCGGCAGCCTCCGCGCGACGCTGCGGCACATCCTCGGCAACCTGGAGCACTGGACCGACCGCGCCCAGGGCCGCCCGACCCGCCCCTTCCCGGACGCCACCGCCAGTCTCGATCAGCTCGAAAGCCGCCTGCTTAGCGCCACCGACGCCCTTCGACGCGTGCTCGAAACGGCCGACGTCGCCGAAGTCGTCTACAGCGACTTCACCCTCGACGACGGCGGGGTGGTTAAAGCCCGCTTCACACGCTCTGCGGCGCTGCTGCACGCGCTCAACCACGCGACCCATCACCGGGCGCAATGCCTCAACATGCTCCGCCAGCTCGGCGTTGACCCCTTGCCCGAGTTTGACCTCATCGACTGGCAGCACGAGGTCGACGACCGGGACTACACCGCAAACCTCGAACCCGTTTACGAAGGCGATCGATGACGAGCGACCCCTTTGACATCCTGCTCAAGCACTTCGAATGGGGCACGTCCGCCGTGATCGACGCGGCACGCCACCTGAGCGACGAACAACTGGACCACCCCTTCGAGATGGGCGTGGGTACGCTTCGCAAGAGCATTGACCACATCATCGCCGCGGCCGAGGGGTGGACGTGGCGCCTCGACGGCGCCGAGGATGCCCCGTACCCCCGCCCGGAAGCCTCGCCCCGGCCGACGCTCGACGAGCTTTCCGCCCGGCTCACGGCCGCCGGCGCCCGCCTCGCCGAAACCGTCGCGTCGGACAAAGCCACCGGCCGGCTTGCAGACCTTCTGGAGTTCCAACGGAACGACCCGCACGGTAAACCCGTGACGTACCGGTACACGCGGGCCGTCGTCATCATTCACGCACTGAGTCACGGCAACTACCACCGGGCACAGTGCCTCAACATGCTCCGCCAACTGGGCGTAAGCCCGCTGCCCATGATGGACGTGACCAGTTGGCAACGCCTCGCCGAGGCGGACGCGTAGCCTGATCGACCCGCACGCGGCCGCCGCCGGCAGCGTTTCCCAGTCCTGAACCTCGCACCCCAAAGCACATAAAACCATGATCCAGGCAAACCACACGACCACCACGCTCTACACCCTCCCGCCCGTCGGCGGCAACCCCGGCAACGGGGAGGCCGTCACGAACCCCGGCAGCTTCGCCAACAAGCCGCAGATCGGCGGGCCGCTGAGCTTCAGCAGCCCGGACACGCCCGGCATGCCCGCCCCGAGCGACAAGACCGCCTGGGATTTTCTGCCCGACGGTTGGGCGGTTGCGGAAGGCACGGAGGCACGGAGGCACGAAGGCACGAAGGGTTGGCACATCTTCGCCGACGCGGCCGGCCGCGTGATGGCCGTGCGGCCGCCGGCGGGGTTTGAGCCGGTGACGCAGCTCGAGCACGCGCGGCTCGGCACAGTCACGCCGCAGATGAAGCGCGTCGCCGAGCGCGAACCGCACCTCACGCCCGAGCAGGTGCGTGACGAGGTGGCCGCGGGGCGCATGGTGATCCCGGCGAACATCAACCACCTGAAGTGGAAGCTGGACCCGATGTGCATCGGCCGGGCGAGCAAGACGAAGATCAACGCGAACATGGGCGCCAGCCCCGTATCCAGCAGCATCGAGCTGGAACTGGAAAAGCTCCACTGGGCCCAGAAGTGGCAGGCGAGCACGGTGATGGACCTCTCGACCGGCGGCGACCTGAACGCAACGCGCAGTGCAATTGTGCAGGAAGCCACCGTGCCGATCGGCACCGTGCCGATCTACTCGATGATCATCGGCCGAAAGCTCGAAGAGCTCGACTGGCCGGCCATTGAGGCCGAGCTGCACAACCAGGCGAGGCAGGGCGTCGACTACTTCACGATTCACGCCGGCGTGCTGTTCGAGCACCTGAAGTACGTGCGGAAGCGCCTCATCGGCATCGTCTCGCGTGGCGGCTCGCTCCTGGCCAAGTGGATGCTCATGCACAACCAGCAGAACCCCATGTACGACCGCTGGGAGGACATCTGCGACATCCTCCGCCAGTACGACGTGACGTTCAGCATCGGCGACGGCCTCCGCCCCGGCGGCCTGGCCGACGCGAGCGACGCCGCCCAGCTGGCCGAGTTGTGCACCCTCGGCGAACTCACCGAGCGGGCCTGGAAGAAGGGCGTGCAGGTCATGATCGAAGGCCCGGGGCACGTGCCGTTCGACCAGATCGAATACAACATGAAACTCCAGCGCACGCTCTGCCACGGCGCGCCGTTTTATGTGCTGGGCCCGCTGGTGACGGACATCTTCCCCGGCTACGACCACATCACCAGTTGCATCGGTGCCACCGCCGCGGCCTATCACGGAGCGTCGATGCTCTGCTACGTGACGCCCAAGGAGCACCTGGGGCTGCCCAAGAAGGACGACGTGAAGCAGGGCTGCATCGCCTACGCCATAGCCGCCCACGCGGCCGACGTGGCCCTGGGCATCCCCGGCACCCGCACGCGCGACGACGAACTGACCAAAGCCCGCGCCGCGCTGAATTGGGAGAAGCACTTTGACCTCTCCTTCGACCCAGACACCGCCCGCGCCTACCACGACGAGGACCTGGACGTCGACACCGACTTCTGCGCCATGTGCGGCCACGACTGGTGCTCGGTGCGCATCAGCAAGGAGATCCAGGAATTCGCCAGCGGCAAGGATGATGCGTTCAAGTGGGATAAACCCAAAAAGTCCGACGCCCTGACGCCCGAACAGCAGGAGATCCTCAAACAACGCGGCTACCTGAAGCCCGAAGAGATCCACAAGCTGGCCAGCAAGACGAAGAAGGCGGTTGTGGAAGGCACGGAGGCCAGCTTGGGCGCAAGGGGGCACGAAGGCACGAAGGGTGAAGAAGCCAAGGCCGTCTGCCACTCCGACTATGTAGACGCCGAGGAAGCCAAGCGCATCCAGCAGGCGAAACTGGTGCAGGTGGGCGTGGGGGTGAAGACGAGCGACGGCGTGATTTAGACGCTACACTTGGAGACATGACGACGCTTGCCGAGATCGAAGCCGCTGCCGAGGCGTTGCCGCCGGACGACAAGCGAAGGCTGCTGCAGTTTCTGGTTACACGTCTGGGCGCGCCAACATCCAAGGACATCGCCGAGGGCGATCGCGTGGTGGAGCAGATGCGCAAGACCTTCCACCTCACCCGCTTCGACGACCCAGACGGACCGGCCGCCTCGCCGGATGAGTGGGATGCGCTGGTCGATGCCCCGGACACTGGCGCATGATCCTCATCGACACGCAGATCCTGGTCTGGTGGACCACCGGTGAAGTGCCGGCGTCCGCGCCCAAACAGGCGGCAATGGACCGCTTCAACGCCCTCCGCACCGGCGGCGTTGCGGCCAGTGCAGTGAGCGTCTGGGAAATCGCGCTAAAGATCGAACGAGGCCGCCTCGACTTCGGCGGCACAGTTGAGCAATAGTTCACGCTCGCCTCGGGCATCCGTTACCTGACCTTCCTGCCGCTTACCGCCGAGATCGCCATACGCTCCCGTACCATGCTCCGCGACTTCGACCACAACGACCCGGCCGACCGCTTCATCCTCGCTACCGCGCTCACGCACAGCCTGCGACTGCTGACGACCGATGAAAAGCTACTGTCCTACCCTCGCTCGCAGGTGATCTGACTGCAATGAGGAGAAACCCGTGTTGCACAACGCCCAACTCGTCGGGTTTACCGCCACGAGCCAGCCAGAAGAAGCCAGACGCTTCTACAAAGATGTCCTGGGCCTCCGGCTGATCGAAGAGACGTCCTTCGCGATCGTCTTCGACGCCAACGGCGTGGTCGTGCGGGTCCAGAAGACGCACGAGGTCCACCCCGCGCCCCACACGCTCATCGGCTGGGAAGTCGAGGACATCGCCGCAACAGCCCGTCAGCTGCAGGCGCTCGGCGTGGCGTTCGAGAGATTCGACCAGCTGGAGCAGGACGACACCGGCATCTGGCATGCACCAGGCGGTGCAAGGGTCGCGTGGTTCAAGGATCCCGACGGCAACCTGTTGTCGCTATCACAAAGCGCCTGAAGTGCTGCCACCGATCGCAACGCCCGGCCGAATGCCCCGAGTGAAGCTGCACGCAACCCTCCTACCCTCCCTGCCTCCCTGCACCTGATCCTGCTACCGTTTCACCCATGGAACCCCGCATCAGCATCATCACCCTCGGCGTTCAGAACCTGCCCCGGGCCATCCGCTTCTACCGCGACGGCCTGGGCTTCCCCACCGACATCGCCCCCGCCGACGATGCCGACGCCAGGATCGCCTTCTTCGCCACGGCCGGCACGCGGCTGGCCCTCTACCCGCTGGCCGCGTTGGCCCAAGACATCGCCCCCGACCTGCACGCCAAAGCCCCGCCCGGCTTCGGCGGCATCACGCTCGCCCACAACGTGCGGAGCAGGCAGGAGGTCGCCCGGGTGCTGCAACGGGCCGAGGCCGCCGGCGGCACGATCGTGAAGCTTGCCCAGGACGTCTTCTGGGGCGGCCACAGCGGCTACTTCCGCGACCCCGACGGCCACCACTGGAAAGTCGCCTGGAACCCCAAAGCCACCCTCGACGAAACCGGCGCCGTCACCCTCTAACCGGCCGAGTCTCTTTGGCCGCCAGAACGCTCGGCATGCGATCCGGGCTTTTGCTGCGCAGAAGAACCAACATCCCGAGATGATTCTGCGGGATAACGTTCTGCAGGACGTGCTTGACGAGAAGCACCAGTCCGTTAGGCGCTTGGTTCCGGCCGGAGGCCGACAGCCGCCGCTCGAGCACCCGGTGGTTCAGGAACCGCTCGACGTTCTCGGTTCCGCAGCTATTCTGGCGACACCCACGTACCCCGTCCCATCTACCCCGCCCCGCAAGAACAGAAATCACGTCGTTGATCCGCCGCGGGCCCGAGGTTAGGTTACTGGTACGTCAAGCAGGAATTGTTTCTCTGCGCGTGCGCAGATCACTCCCTATCTTCACATTCGCGGCCTCGCGGCATGATCGTCATCCCCGTCGACATCGGTCGTCCCATCAAGGGCTACTCGTCTGCCGAAGCTGCCATCGCGGCAGCGAAAGGGCACCCCCGCCAGGAAAAAGCACAGGCTGATGAGGAACTACTGGCTGGTCAATTGTTTGTCGGTGGTCGGGCGAGCTTTTCCCGCTGGTGCCTGGAGTTCACCGGGTCGCTGTGGGTCGACATCATCGCGCAAGACGACGAGGTGGACTGGCGCGTGACGCACGAAGCGCCCGTATTTGAACACCTGTCGGAACCGTACACACTGCGGTGGCCGTCGGGGGCTGATCCTGTGACGGACCCTGCGAGGATGTTCGCCGATCGTGCCGGTGCACCCTTCTGGCAATTATGGGTGAACGAACTCGGCTTCTACGTCTACCTGCGCCGCAAGCTCATCCTCTGCTTCCACCCGGTGCGTCGCGTGGATGATGGTAGTTGCGTCCTGTCGGTGTTCGAAGACGATTAGCGCGAGGGTATGACCCGCCGCTGGAGCGGACCGCGGCGGCGGTATACTTCACGTGCGGTCGGGCGTCGCGCGTGCGCCGCTTCGGACGCTCAACGGCCCTACGTTATGCCAACCGAAAGAGGCCAATGATTCCACCTCTAGCGGTCATCATCCTTCTCATCGTCGTCGCGCTTACGCTCGCCTGGCTCGTATCCGAGTTTGGCAAGTCTCGCCGGCTTCGCGTCGTGTTGGGTTTGGCTGCAATCGCCTCGGCCATGGGTTTGGCCTATCTCGTCGGCCACCTTTCCCGACTCAGTTACAACGCGTGGTACGGCGGTGCATCCCACGACCTGATCAACACCGTGGTCACCGAGATCGAGGATGGCAACATCGATCGCGTCATGAGCGTTCTACGAGGGCTCGATCTTCACTATCAGCCTACCTACGAGCATCGGGCACACTATGACGAACTCGTCAATAAAGCCGTTTCGCAGATGAAGGGACGTGACGCTTTGCCTCCAGAGTGGGATGCACCACCGTTCACACGCCAGGCCTGGCTGGGGCACTGGGAGAATGACACCGGTTTCTGGATCGTTGTCAATGAAACCAGCGGGTTCAACGTCGTTCGATCCGGCGACGGCATGCCGAAGATGAGCCATGTCGTCCTCTCCGACGATTCGGCGACTTTGGCGTTCACCGAAGGCGATCGGTGGCGACATGAACTCACGCTCAATAACAAATATGAAGCCACACATGTTTGGCGAGATCTGGCCGACAATAGCGTGTGGCAAACCGATACCTTGCACAAACTACGGCGGACTGCACCAGAGCAGCGTGCCTCTACGCAGCGGAAGGAGTAGCTCGCAACGTCGGCATAACCATGTGCTGTCCTGGCCCGGCCCGGCGTCTGGCGTTCTGGTAAGCTCAAAAGCAGGCCGGCGCGGTGCCGGCTCAGCCATCTGCTATTCATCCCTCAGGCGGCCCTATGCGACACCTGGCGTTTCTCCTCGCGGTCTTGATCCCCGTCTGTTCGGCCTGCGCCTCGGAGGAAGAGTTTCTCCAGTGGGCCCAGGTCCGCATCGTCGCGGCCGAGCGTGAGGATGTGGGACGGGTCTCCTTCGCCGCGGAGGTTCACAACAGCCACTGGCGGAACGTCGAGGCGGAGGCGTTCGGGAGAACATTGCTGCTCGACGCACAGCAGTGCCAGCGGCTCGGCGGGTTCCCCTTGAGCAGCATCACGACCACGCACGAGCCGGGCTACGAGGAGCTTGGCGGCCACACGGTCCACTTCAAGTTCCGAAAGGTCTTCTACCGCGACGCCGACCTGGTCGAGGCGACGGTGGTGATCTCGATCAGCCGCGGCAAGGGCCTGCGCGTATCGGAGGTGTGGGAGCGGGTGATCGGTGAGAAGAAGGGATAGATCACCGCGGGCGTGTACACCGGCCGCGGGCGGGTGAGCGGTGCTCTGATACGCCGTCCGAAAGGCAAAGCTGATGACGCAGGCCCTCGATTATGAACGGCCGAGACACCGCCCGCCTTCGCGTCTTCTCGGACGTGCCGCGACTTGCACGGCGGCCTACCCTCTGCTCATGCTCAATTTGCTTTATGGGCAGTGGCTTCTCTCCTGGTGGGTTCTGGGGCACCGTCCTCGGCCTTCGCTTGACGATCCGAAGAACGTGTTCGGCGTGAACTGGCTACACATCATCACGGCCGCCGCGCTGGTCGGTTTTGTGCCGGCGGGGTGCGGTGCGCTGGTGCTGAATACGCTGTATGTGGTCGGCCGGCGGCTTGGTTTGTTGTGTTTGCTGGTGCGCCTCACTGTTGTGGTGGCGATCTGGTCGGGCTCGCTCCTGCTGCTCGACCGGGACCCCGGACGTGTGCTCTACTGGTGGCTCGACTGACGGCGGCACCGCAGCCAGCGCGAGCCGACGGCGGCCTCGTGCGGCGGCCTCGGGCGGCGGCCTCGGGCGGGGGCGTCTCTACGGGCGGGGGTGGCGGACCGGAAGCTGTTGCACTCATCGTTTCTTATCGCGAGGGCAGTAGGGTTCGCGTGTCGTTAGTGACTTCACCGGAGCTTCACAAGGGGGACTTCGTGCCCGTACCGCCTGTCTTGTCGTTCATCCCGTCCGCGTCCGTCCCGTATGCGCGCCTGCCGGCCGGGGCCGCGCTGCTGGCGGTGGTGCTGGGGGCGCTGCCCGCGGCCGTCGCCCCCGCGTCGACGTCCATCGCCCCGCTGCTTGCCAAGCTCACCGCCGCCGACGGCGCGGCGTTCGACAACTTCGGCCGCTCCGTCGCCCTCGACGGCGGGCTGGCTTTGATAGGTGCCTCCCACGACGGCAACGCCGGCGGCCTTGAGGCCGGGGCGGCCTACGTCTTCGACGTCTCGGCCTTCATCCCCGAGCCGGCCTGCACCGGCCTGCTCGCCGCGGCCGGCGGCCTGCTGACCCGCCGCCGGGCGTGAGGTGCCCGTTCCGGCCGGACGGCCGCAACCCCGGTCTTGCGGGTCATCGCCGCGAACGTTTTCGGAGCCATTGCTATGGCCGACATGCCCACCACCGTTCCCCCGACCGTGCCCCCGAGCCGCGCCGGTTTCAGGCTCGTCGGCGGGATGCCGTCCGTCGTTGCCGGCGACATTGTCGCGCTGGCGGGCTTTTATCGGGTCAAATGCGGGTTCAAAATCGAGTTCGTCTGGGGCGAGCCGGCGGCCTATGCGATCGTCTCGCGTGATGATGTTCGCATGGCCATCGCCCCGAGGACCGAGCGGTTCGGCCCGGCGCGGGTGTACGTGTTCGTCACCGACGCCGACGGCCTCCACGACGCCCTGGTCGCCGGCGGCGCGGCGCCCAACGGCAAGCCCCGGACGCAGTCGTATGGCATGCGCGACTTCACCCTCACCGACCCGGAAGACAACGAAATCTGCTTCGGCCAGGACGTCGGCGATAAGCATTGATGAGGCAACTTCGCCATCCACATGGCCGAGCGCACGATCGACTGCTTCCCGCCGGCGTTGTCATAGTTCGACAGTCCGGCGGCCACCGGCGTCGTGTTGGTGCTGACGCTGTTGCTGCCCGCCGCGTTCGTGTCGGTCATCCTTCTTCGCCGGCATCAGTCGTCTTTGCCGGACCCGTACACCAACCCGTACACCGACTGGTCGGCGGCGTGGCTGCTCGCGCTGGCCTCTCCCCGGCCGCGCCGTGATTCCGCCCGCGCGCGGCCCCCCGGTGCCGGCCGACCTCACGCGCCGTTGTTCGGCGTGCGGCGTGGCCGGGGTTTCGTCAGCCCGTCGTGTCCTGGCGTCGACCTCTCGGGTCGGCGGGTCGGCGGGTCGGCGGGGGGGGGGCGGTGGACTTTGGCGTGGTTTTCGTGGACGGAACTGGACTGTCGATGGACGGGCGGTGGCCTGCGGCTGGACGTGCGGTGGACGTTGCACCGCTTTTTGTGGACCGGCGGCGACGAAAACTGGACGTTGTTGCGGGTTGTGCGGCGGCGGCGGCGATGGTGAGGTCGGGGTTGCTTTCGGGCGACGTCGGGCGAGGTCAGTCGGGGGGGAGGGGGGTGGAGCAGGACGACAGGGCGTTGACGGAGGGGTCGGTCGAGCGGGGAGTTTGGGGGTGTTCCGTCAACGCGGCGGGAGGTTCCAACAACGTCTCGGAGGCTTCCAACAACGCTGTTATCGCCTCCTCAGACGCCAAAAGGGCCTTCCCCGACGTCGAAAACGGCTTTATCGGCGCTATGGCCATCTGTTGCCGGGGGGGCTGCCCGATTTTGGCACACGGTTCGGCATCGCCTTGGCCGTTGGCCGCCCGTCGAGGGGATTTCGTGGTTGTGACGCTTGAGCTTCCTGGCCGGTCTCCACGGTCCATCATGCCGGCGATGGGCATAGGGCGGGTGGGGCTCATCGCGCCTGCAGCGCGGGCGTTCACAGCCGGAGGCGATTTGCGTAGTGTGGCAGGCTCGTGCCACTCGCCCAGTTCATCCAGGAGAACATTGAACCCATCCTCATGGAGTGGGAGAATTTTGCCCGTGAGATCTGGTCCGACAATGCCGGGGTGACGGTCGAGGAGCTTCGCGACGACGCCGAGGCCATCCTCCAGGGCGTGGTGGCGGACATGGCCTCCAGCCAGACCGAGCCGGAGCGAAAGCGCAAAAGCCAGGGCGATTCAGAGGCTTCCGATGAGCCCAGCGGCATGGACCGCGCCTCGGAGAGGCACGGCAGCGGCCGGGTCGAGTCGGGGTTCGACATGGCGGCGGTCATGGCCGAGTACCGGGCGTTGCGGGCCAGCATCATCCGCCTGTGGCGCGACAGCAAGCCGAAGTTGCACGAGGGGGACCTCGAGGACCTGACCCGCCTTAACGAGGCGATCGACCAGTCGCTCACCCACGCCGTGGACGCATTCGTGGCCGAGCAACGTGAGCGTGAAGCCGACGCCGGCCGGCAGCGCGACCTGCGGACCGAGGCCGAGGCCGCCAACCGCGCCAAGGAGCTTTTCCTGGCCACCCTCAGCCACGAGTTGCGCACGCCGCTGAACGCCATCATCGGGTGGATGAGCATCCTGCGTGGCAAGGACTGCGATGAGAAGGACCTGGCCGAGGGGCTTGAGGTGATCGACCGCAGCAGCCGGGCCCAGGCCCGGCTGATCGATGACGTGCTGGACATTTCCCGGATCCACTCCGGCAAGCTGCAGATCAGGCGGGGGCGGTGTGACCTGGCCGAGGTCATCCTCGACGGCGTGGAGGCCGTCCGCCCGGCGGCCGAGGCGCGCGGCATTGCGATCGACGTCCGCCTCGATGCGGACGCGGCCGAAGCCCACTGCGACCATGCCCGCATCCGGCAGGTGATCTGGAACCTCGTCTCCAACGCCGTGAAGTTCACGCCGGTGGGAGGGAAGGTGCAGGTGACGCTGACGTGCGTCGATTCGAGCCGGCATATCCAGGTCAGCGACACCGGCCAGGGCATCGACCCGCAGGTGCTTCCGCACATCTTCGACCGCTTCCGACAGGCCGACAGCAGCACGCGACGGAAGTTTCCCGGCCTGGGTCTGGGGCTCTCGATCGTGAAGTACCTCGTCGAGGCGCACGGCGGGACCGTCGAGGCCGCCAGCCCCGGCCCGGGGAAGGGGGCCACGTTCACCGTCGTGCTGCCCAACCAGTCGGCCTGCGCCGACGAGGACGAAGCGGCGCAGGCCCAGGCCGAAGCGCCCGGTGGAGTGGCCGTGGCCCCGGACGACGACGCTTCGTGCGAGTGCCGGCCGCCGCTGACCCGGCTGGACGGCCTGAACCTGCTGGTGGTCGACGACGAGCCGGGCGCCCGCCGCGTGCTGGCGTTGATCCTGCGTCGGCTCGGTGCGCACGTTACGACCGCGGCCGGTGCCGCCGAGGCATTGGCGGTGCTGCCCGGCCTGAAGCCGGACGTGCTGATCAGCGACATCGGCATGCCGGGGATGGACAGTCTGGACCTGATCCGCGAGACACGCCGGGGCCACGGTCGTGACCTGCCGGCGATCGCACTCACGGCCTTCGCGCACCAGGAGGACGCCCGCCGCATCCTCGCCGCCGGCTACGACGTTCACCTCGCCAAGCCGCTGGACCCGGCGACGCTGACGGCCACGATCGCCCAGTGGGTCCGGCGCGGCTGAGGCGAAGCGGCCGCCTCGGTGTCGGGTGTCATTCATCAAGCGGTTTGGGCCCCGCCGGCCTCCCGGCCTCCCCGCCCCCGTCGCCGTCGCCGCCTATGTCCCCATCGCCGTCGCCGCCCCCGTCGGCCCCGCCGGCCCGGCCGGCGGGTGCCGTGAGCAGGTCCTGCAGTGCCCCGCGCAGTTCGGGGAACGCGAACTTGAAGCCTTCGTTCATCAGCCGCGTCGGCACGCACCGCCGGCCGAGCAGGGCCAGTTCCGGGTCGGTCCGCAGCAGCCACGAGCCGAACCGCACCAGCGGGGCGGGGGCCGGCGGCGACCACGGCCGAGACAGCGCGCGGCGCAACTCCGCCATGAAATCGCGATTGGTCACCGGGTTCGGCGCGGTGGCGACGTAAGCGCCGGCCATAGACGGGTCGTCGATCGCGCGGAGGACCATGGCCTGCAGGTCGGCCTCGTGGAGCCAGGAGATGTACTGCCGCCCGTGCCCGACGGTGCCGCCGAGCCCGAAGCGGGTGAGCCGTGCGAGCGTCGCCAGTGCCCCGCCGCCCGCCGGGCCGTCCCGGCCCAGGACGAACGAGATTCGGAGCACCACCTTGCGCGTGCCGGGGGCATCGGCCTCGGCGAGTGCCGCCTCCCAGGCCCGGCCGACGTCCGGCGCGAGCCCTGTGCCGAAGGGGGAGGACTCGTCGAGCAGTTCGTCGTCGGTGTCGCCGTAGATGTGGGCCGTGCCCGACTGCACCCACACCGCCGGCGGCCGCTCGACCTGCTTCAGCCCGGCCGCCAGGGCGCGGACGGAGTCGACGCGGGATTCGAGGATCAGCCGCTTGTTCGCCGGCGTCTTGCGGCAATCGACCGACCGGCCGACGAGGTTCACGACCGCGGCGGCACCCTCCAGTTCGCGCACCCACGCCCCGGGCGTACGCGCGTCCCAGGCG
Source organism: Phycisphaerae bacterium (assembly GCA_050329715.1). Lineage (GTDB taxonomy): Bacteria > Planctomycetota > Phycisphaerae > Tepidisphaerales > Tepidisphaeraceae > DAIOTR01. Next base: position 7,168 of record JBHJOM010000071.1, on the reverse strand, counting down.
ACCTGACGAAACCCGCCGCCCGCCGGCCCGCCAGCCCGCCCGCCGGCCCGCCCGCCGGCCTGCCCGCCGACCTGGCGGGGCGACCGCGTGAGGATCACCGGCTCGAACCGCTGCTCGCGCGAAAGGGCCGTGGCCAGCCCCGTGCCCAGAAAGCCGGAACCGCCCGCCAGCACGACACGTTGGGGTGCTTCTGTGCTCATGGCCGATGCGTCGATCGTAACAGGAACCCCGGGGCGCGTAACCGCCGACGGAGCGTCGCAACGTCGGCCGGGCGGTGCCGCAGGAGCGACGGGCTCGACCCTGTGGCGACCCGGTAGGGCCACGCCCCAGCCTGAAGGCCACACCCCCGGCAGGACACCGGCCGGCCCGCTCGGAAGCGGCTTTACACGAGGTATCGGCTGCGTCAATCGGCTCGGGTGGCGTCTTGCCCTCCCGACGCGTGCCGTCGTGCGCCGCTGCACGGGTCTGTGTGTTGCTCTATGGCGTAAAAAAGCAAGCGGCCGGCGGGTCGTCCTTACCGCCGGCCGCTTTGCCCAGCCAATCCTTTGGCGTCTTCCGTGCTTCAGTAAGCCGGCGGCATCCGTTCGCGCCGGCTCGGCTTGTTGGTCGACCGCCCACACCCGGGCCGTCCTGGCTCTGGCCGTCCCTCAGTCGGGACCATGCTCGGCGACCAATTGCCTTAAGAAATTCGCGAGCCCGTCGGCGTCGTTCCGCCCGATGACGAGCTTTGCCACCTTCTGTACTTCCGGCTTGCCGTTGCCCATGGCCACGCCCAGCCCGGCGGCTTGAATCATCGGCAGGTCGTTCACATCATCCCCGACGGCCACGACCTCTTCGGGCTTGTAGCCACGCTGGCTTAAAATCCACTGCAGCCCCTGCCACTTGTTCACGTTCGGGTCGAAGACCTCCAGCACGTCCACGCCGTACGCCGGGACGTGGATGACGTGGTGCACGACCGCGTCGCCGAAATGCCGCTCCAGGAGCGTCACCTGCTCCGCGACGAACTCGGGCTTGGCCACCACGCCCACGCGCATCGTGTGCGGGTGGGCGAAGGTGCCCAGGTCCGGCGTGCGGGCGATGCGGGCCGTGGCGAAGGCGAGCCACGATTCCATCTCCGCGCCCAGCCCGCGGCCTTCGCTCAGCAGGTAGTCGTGCCCGGCGACCTCGGCGTCCTGCAGGGCCATGGCGGTGTGGCCGGCGGCCTCCACCTGCCGGCAGACGGCCCGGGCCAGCCCCGGGTCCATGTGGACGCGGTGCAGCACGCGGTCGGCCCGGCAGTCGACGATCTCGGCGCCGCCGACGAAGACGCCCAGCCCGGCGTGGCCCAGGGCCAGCGCGATCGCCCGGCTCTCGGTCCAGTTGCGGCCGGTGGCCAGGACAATCTCGAACCCCGCCGCCGCCGCGGCCGAGACGGCCTGTGCCGTCGCCGGGGAGACGCGGCCGGTCGGGTCGACGGTCGTGCCGTCGATGTCGAGTGCGATCAGCTTGTACATCGCCGCCGATGCTGCACCAGAACCCCGCCGGGCACAACCCGCGGCGTGATCTTCGGCCGAAGTTGTCTGCGAGCAGCACATCATCTGGTGTCACCGGGTGGCGATGTGACGAAATCTAGGGCCTGCATGCCGCATTCCGAAATGGTGCACCGGTTATCGACAATGTATCCACGACGCGGCGGGCCCGACCGGTCCCACGGCGTTGAAACAGTGTTCGGCACCCGGCCGCCGGGCGTGCTACATTCTGGCCATGCCACTGGAGTTGCTCGACAAGCAGGTGATTTACCACGGCAGGAAGGTCGCCCTCGAACTGCACCACCTCAGGGACCCCGAGGACGACACCCGCCACACGCGCGAGGTCTGCCGGCACCCCGGGGCGGTCGTCATCCTGCCGATTCTCGACGACGGGACCGTTCTGCTGATCCGGGTGCGGCGGTATGCCGTCGGCAAGCCGCTGATCGAGCTGCCGGCCGGGACGCTGGAGAAGGGGGAGCCGCCCATCGACTGCGCCGGGCGGGAACTCGAAGAAGAGGCCGGCTACCTCGCCGGCCGGCTCAAGAGCCTGGGGGCGTTCTACACCTCGCCGGGCATCCTCACGGAGGAGATGTACCCGTTCCTGGCCACCGACCTGACGAAAACGCAGCAGGCGCTGGAGGAGGGGGAGGAGATCCAGGTCCTGCCGACGCCTTACGACGAGGCGATCGAGATGTGCCGTGACGGCCGCATCGTCGACGGCAAGACGATCGCCACGCTGTTGAAGTACCACGCGTTCCATCGGTAACCCGCGCCTAAGCTATCACGACCATGGGCTGGCAAGATCGCAGCTACTATCGCGACCCTTACGACAGCGGCGGAAGCCCGTGGCGGTGGCTGCTCTACGGGCGGCTGAAGCTGTTCGAGCTGTTCGGCATCACGGTCTACGCGCACGCCTCGCTGATCGTGCTGCTGGTGCTGCTGCTGATCTTCGGGCCGCTGGGGCCGCTGGGGCTCACGCGGACGGTGCAGCTGCTGTCGATCCTGTTCATCGTGGTGCTGCTGCACGAGTTCGGGCACTGCTTCGCGGCACGTCGCGTCGGCGGCTCGGCGGAAGAGATCGTCATGACGCCGATCGGCGGGCTGGCGATGGCGATGGCCCCCAACCGCCCGTGGCCCAGGTTCGTGACCGTCGCCGGCGGGCCGCTGGTGAACGTGGCGATCTGCCTGGTCACCGGCGTGCTGATTTACGCGCTCTCCGGCCGCGTGTTGTTCGGCCCGTGGAGCTTCGGCGAAGGTTTCCCGGACGCCGGCTTCGCACAGGTCTACAGCTACGCCTACTTCTTCTACGTCGTCAGTTGGGCGCTGCTGGTCTTCAACCTGCTGCCGATGTTCCCGCTCGACGGCGGGCAACTGCTCCAGACGTTCCTCTGGAAGCCGATGGGCTACTACAAGTCCATGCTCACCACGATGAACGTCGGCATGGTCACGGCGGTGGTGGTCGTGCTGGTGGGCATCGGCCTGCTGACCGTGCCGGGCGTGCCAGGGGGGCTACTTGCGATCTTTATCGCGGTGAACTGCTTCATCAACTGCCTGCAGATGCGTCGGATGCTCATCGCCGAGGGGCCGTGGGGCTTCCAGGACGAGGAAGAGACGAACTACGCCGCCAGCCTCCGCATGGAGGAAGAAAAGCCCAGCTGGCGCGAGCGCATGGCCGAACGCCGGGCCGAGAAGCAGGCCGAACGCGAAGCCGCCCAGGCCCGCCAGGAGCAGGAACAGCTCGACCAGGTGCTGGTCAAGATCAGCCGGCAGGGCGAGGCCTCCCTGAGCGGGGCGGAACGCAAATTCCTCAAGCAGGTGACGCAGCGACGGCGGGCTTCGTCGCGCGGGTGAGCGGCCGGCCATTACCGGTCGACCCTGGCCCCGCCGCCGGCGGCGGCTTTTCGCACTTCCGCCTCGGTCATCATGCTCGTGTCGCCGGGGGTGGTCATGGCCAGTGCGCCATGGGCCGCCCCAAGGTTGACGCACGCCTCGGGCCGCTCCCCGGCCAGAAAGCCGAAGATCAGCCCGCTGGCGAACGAGTCGCCGCCGCCGACGCGGTCCAGAATCTGCAGCCCGGGCCGCTGCGTCGCCTCGAAGAACGCGCCGTCGGCGTAGAGCACCGCGCCCCAGTCGTTGAAGCTGGCGGTGGTCGCGGCCCGGAGCGTCGTGGCGACGGCCTTGAAGTTCGGGTACTGCTTGACGGCTTCCGTGATCATCGCCTTGAACGCGGACGGGTCCAGCTTCGTCAGCCCGGCGTCGGTGCCGTGGACTTCCAGGCCGAGGCAGGCGGTGAAGTCCTCCTCATTGCCGATCATCACGTCCACCATCCCGGCGATCTGGCGGTTCACCTCCTGGGCCCGCTTCTCCCCGCCGACGTCCTTCCACAGGCTCGGGCGGTAGTTCAGGTCGTAGCTGATGACGGTCCCGGCGGCGCGGGCGGCGGTCATGGCCTCGATGACGACGTCCGGCGTCGTTTCACTGATTGCCGCGAAGATGCCGCCGGTGTGGAACCAGCGGGCACCCTCGTCCTGGAAGATGCGTTTCCAGTTAACGTCCCCCGGCTTAAGCGTCCCGGCGGCGGAGTGGGCCCGGTCGCTGGTGCCCTTGGCCGCCCGGACGCCAAAGCCGCGCTCGGTGAAGTTCAGCGGGACGCGGGCCTTGCGCCCGATGCCGTCGAACGGCAGCCACTTGACGTGCCGCTGGTCCACGCCGCCGGCCATCATCAGCTCCTCGACGAGGTGGCCGATTTCGTTGTCCACGTTGGCCGTGACCACGGCCGTGCGGAGCCCGAAGCACTTTCGGAGCCCGCGGACGACGTTGTACTCCCCGCCGCCCTCGTACGCGGCGAAGCTGCGGGCCGTGCGGACGCGGAAGTCTCCCGGGTCCAGCCGGAGCATGACCTCGCCAAGGGCGACGCAATCCCAGGTGCAAGTTTCCTTCGGGCGGATGTCCAGGGGCATGTTGTCCTCGTTCCTGTAGGAGCGTCGGCCGGCGACGAAATCGGCCGTTACGCCGTCCTACAGCCTACAGGATCGGCGGTCGGGCTCCATGCCCGACGCACTGCGGCACCTTCGACGCACTGCCCGCCGGCGGAGCACGGGACGTGTCGGATGGTTGTGAAATGGCTTAACTGCCCGGTTCCGGGCCAATCTGTTTTCTTTCCGACCGCCCGCGGCGGCAGTAAAGTGCAGTGATCTACCTGGACGCCCGCCGATGACCGACCGCGAACCCATCCTGCTGGAAATCACCGACCCCGACGGCCGGCGCGAGCGTCGCCCGCTGTCCGGCGGGCAGTTCGTCATCGGCCGAAGCGCCGGCTGCAACGTGCGCCTTGCGGACAACACCGCGACCGTCTCCCGGCGGCACGCGCAGCTCTCGACCGACCCCTTCGGCCGGTGGTGGGTTCGCGACCTGGGCAGTCGCAACGGCACCGTGCTCGACGGCAAGGCCTTCCGCGACGAGCGCATGCTCGAACTCGGCCAACCCTTGCACGTCGGCGACTGGAAGCTTCGGCTGCTCCGCGAAGGCACCGAGGAGACCCACGACGCAGAGCCCGACGAAGCCGAAGAACTGCAGACCCTCGCCGGCGAGGATTGGGCCGAGGACGCAGGCCCCGTCTCCTTCAGCACCCTCGAAGGCGATGTCGCGCCGCGTGTCTCGGCCGAGGCGCTGGAGGCGCTCATGGCCCTGAGCGAGCGGCTGCTGGAGGCCGCGACGGTGGCGGAACGTCACGCGTTGCTGGGCAACTTCATCGTCAGTGACCACCTGGGGGCGACCTCCATGCGGCTGCTCAAGCCGCCGCGGGGCAACGATCCGCCGCGGGTGGTGCACCAGGCCGGTGCCACGGCCGGGCCTTACGCGCACACGTCGCGCGGGCTGGTGGCGCGGGTGGTGGCCGAGGGTCGGCCCGTGCTGGCCAGCAACGTGCCGACGCGGGCGGCGGACCTGGCGCTGTCGCTGGCCGCGGCCACTGCGGAGGTCGCGGCGATCGCCTGCCCGGTGCACGCCGTCGATGGCTCCCGCGAGATCGTCTACTGCACCCTCCCGCCGAGCCATGGCACGGCCGAGTGGCTGGCGCTGCTGGCCATGACCACCCGCTTCTACCAGCAGGCCGAGCAGACCTGGCACGCCCGCCGCCGCGACGAGGCCAACGCCGCCATCGAACGCGAGCTGCAGCAGGCGGCGCAGATTCAGAGCCGTTTGATCTTCAAGCCGCGCCCGCTTGCGGGCCTGGAGATCGGCATGGGCTTCAAGCCGAGCCGGTGGGTCGGCGGCGACTACCTGGACGTCGTGCCGCGGGACGACGGCCGGGTGCTGCTCGTCGTGGCGGACGTCTGCGGCAAGGGCATTCAGGCGGCGATGGTCGCGGGGCTGCTGCACTCGATGGTCCACGGCCCGGCCGGGCGGACCGGCGACCTGAAGAACCTGGCCGCCACGATCAACGGCTACCTCGAACAGCACCTGCCCAGCTGGTCGTTCGTGACCGCGGCGTTCGTCCTGCTGGACCCGGCCGGTGGGCGGCTGGAGTACCTCTCGGCCGGGCACCCGCCGGCGATGCTCGTCTGCGACGGGCTGGTGCGGCAGATCCAGGGCGGCGAGAACGTCCCGCTGGGCGTCATCGACGGCGCGTTCGAGAGCACCCACGCCGAACTGCCCGTCGGCACATGTCTGAGCCTCTACTCCGACGGCATCACCGAGCTGAAGCTCGATGACGGCACGATGATCGAAGTTGAAGGCTGGTCGCGGCTGCTGGAGCAACAGCGGATCGACGACGACATGCCGCTCGAACAGGCCGCCCGTGAGCTGGACGCCAAGCTCGACGAAGCCGCCGCCGACCGCATGCAGCAGGACGACAGGACGTTTCTCCTGGCCAGGCGCCTCGCCTGAGCTTACCCGCCGCCGGGCCATGAACCCGGCCGCCCGCGCGCCGACACCCGAAGGAGTCCGCCATGGCCGAGAACGACACCACCCCGCCCGACGACGATACGCCGACACTCGACAGCGACGCCGCAGACGCGACCAAAGCCTCCCACGCCAGTTCGGACGAGCAGCCGACCGTACAAAGCGGCGGCGGGGGCGGCGGGGGCACGCCCCGCCCCAGGCGCACCCCCGCCGCCGCCCACCCGACGCAGGTGGACCGCTACCGCATCCTGGACGTACTGGGCGAAGGCGGCATGGGCACCGTCTACCGGGCCGAGCAGCGCGAGCCCGTGAAGCGGATCGTTGCGCTCAAGCTCGTGAAACTCGGCATGGACACCAAGGCCGTGCTCGCCCGCTTCGAGGCCGAGCGCCAGGCCCTGGCGATGATGGACCACCCGTGCATCGCAAAGGTACTGGACGCAGGCAGCACCGAGACGGGCCGGCCCTACTTCGTCATGGAGTACGTCCCCGGCGAGAGCATCACCCGGTACTGCGACAAGCACCAGCTGACGACCCGCGAGCGGCTCGAGTTGTTCGTGGACGTGCTCGACGCGATCCAGCACGCGCACACCAAGGGCATCATCCACCGCGATTTGAAGCCTTCGAACGTGCTCGTGGCGGTGTCGGACAACCGGGCGGTGCCCAAGATCATCGACTTCGGCGTGGCCAAGGCCACCAGCCAAAGGCTGACGGAGAACACGTTCTTCACGGAGCACGGGCAGATCATCGGCACGCCGGAG
>JBHJOM010000070.1:0-16559 GCA_050329715.1 Phycisphaerae bacterium | reverse complement strand
CCGCCAGCGGGGCGGCCATGTTCAGGAACGCGACGATCTGCCCGCGGGCCTTGTCGCGGTCGAAGCCGTCGGGCACGTTCCGCGCGCCGCCGGAACCGAAGACGAGCGTCTTGGTGCCGAGCCGGCCGGCCCGTGCCACGGTGCGGGTCATGTACGCCGTGAGTGCGTCGAAATCGACGGCATCGCCGACGATCTTCAGGTCGCTGGGCACCAGGCCGTTGGCCGCGGGCGTCGGCAGGACGGACATCTTCACCTTCCGCTCGCCGTCAAAGCTCGCGTCGTCGTTCTTGCCCTGGAACATGGGCTGTGCGCCGATTTCGATGTAATCAAACCCGGCCTGTTTTACGGCGGTCGATCGCTCAGGCCCGGTGCAGATGCCAAACTTCATTGCAAACTCCTTTGGTAGCGGGCCATCGTAGCGAAACGGCCGCGCGGTTCCATGCAGCGGCCTGTCATCGCACGCGGCGTCCGGTTTGAACCGCTAAACTGATGGCATGGAATCTACCGACGCCTTCGCCGCCCAACTCCGCCGGTATCGGCTGCTGCTGCGGTCCGTGGTGAACCGGGCCGACGCCTTCGAAGCACGCGAGATGCCCGACACGCAGGTGCAGGCCGATCGAGGCCTGGCTTTGGTGCGGCAACTCAACGGCGAGCCGGACGCGGCCGCCCTGCTTCTATCCCCGCCGCCGGCGGATGCGCCGCGCACCGCCGCCGCCGACGCCGCAGGGCACCGCCGCCCTGCATACCTGCCCCTGGTGCTGGCCTGCTGGCTCGAAGCCGCCCCCGACGACGGCCGCCTGCCCGGCTGGCTTGAGCACGTGTGGCAGACTCGGGCCGAAGGGGTGCTGGCCCCGGCCGGCACGCCGGCCGCCGTCGGCGAGCAGGCCGTCGCCCAAGTCTGGGACGCACTGGTGCTGGGCGTGGCCGCCGACCGACTCGGCCGAGACGACTATCGCGTCCACGCGGCCGACGTCTTCGCCAGGCTCGTCTCAGGCCAGACCGACGCCGGGCCATTCCTTACCTTCGACGGCCGCGACAACCCCGAGCCGTGGTGGGCCCAGGAGCTGACGATCCTTCAGGCCCTGACGAGCTACGCCGTCCGTACTAACGACGACAAGGCCTACGACGCCGCCATGCGCAACGCCGAATATCATTTGTACGAAACCCAACCGGACCACGCGACGGCCCAGCCATGGGGCATTAACGGATTCGTCCTCTCCGACTCCGCCCGACCGATGGCCGACCAACTGATGCTCTCGATGGACGTGAACAACTTCGGCCGGGCGCGCGGCGTGTCGCTGCTGGTCATCGCCCAGGCGCTGGTGGACGTGGAGCGGCGGCATCCGGGGCTCGCCACGGCCGAGGTTTCACCCGGCCGGCCCGGCGCGGTAAAACCACTGCCATGAGTGATGAAGCCGCCAGCGACAAGCCGTCCGACACCCCCGAAAACCCCGGCACGCCCGCGTCGGAGGCCGACGACATGTTCACGCAGACGCTGCGGATGCTCCGCTGCCCGCTGACGCTCTCGCCGCTGCGGCACGAGGGGGACGAACTCATCGCCGAGACGGGCGGGCTGCGTTACCCGATACGCGACGGCATCCCCGTCATGCTGCCGGAGGAGGCGACACTGCCGCAGGGCGTCGCGTCGCTCGAGGAGTTCCGCAGCAAGTTCGGCATTCAGCGGTGAGTGCGGTGCGTCAACCGGTCGGCCGCATGTAGAGCAGGCCCGCCCCCGCCATGGCCATGCCCCCGGCCACACTGGCCAGCACGTACGCCGCGGCGAGCCCGGCACCACGGTGGCTCAACAGTTGCAACGCCTCCAGCGCGAACGAACTGAACGTGGTGAAGCCGCCCAGAACGCCGACGACCAACGCCAGGCGGACCTCCTCGCGCAGCACGTCGCGGCCTTCGAGCCAGCCGGCCAGCAGGCCCACCAACAGGCAGCCCAGCAAGTTCACTAAGAGTGTGCCCCACGGAAACCCGCCTTGTGCCGGCGCGGGGTTGCCCAGTACGACTGTCATGAGCGTGACAAGCCCGTAACGAGACAGCACACCCAGGACACCGCCGGCGGAGATGAGAAGAACAGTCTGCACCGGCTGCAGATGGTGAGGTTTCGCCGTTGATTCGCAAGCAGACGAGCACAGGCCACGGCCTGATCCGCCAGACGGACCACGCCGCCCTCTCCGGCCGGCTGGCGGACGCGTGGGACGCAACACCGCTCGGCGGCGGCGTGCTCTCGCCCGAACTGCGCCTCGCCGCCGCCCTGCACGACAGCGGCTGGCCCGCCCACGACGACGCCCCAACCCTGAACGACGTCGGCCTGCCGCGCGACGTGTTCGAGTCGACGATTCAGATCAGCGCGCCGGTCTGGACGGCTTCCGCCGAAATTGCAGCGGCCAAGAACCCTTACGCCGGGCTGCTCGTGAGCCTCCACGTGCTGCACCTCTCGGCTTTCGCGGCCCGGGCCGGCCGGGCCACAACGTTCGGCGTCGGCGGGCGCGGCGGCAGGTTCACCCTGCTCAAGTTCCAGCAGCGAATGTTCGAGATGCAGGGCCAGCTACGACCGGCGGCGGGCCTTTCGGCGGATCGGCCGGTCAAGCTCGGCCTGGCGCCGGACGCGACCGACGTGCGCGAGCAGCAGCTCATCGCCGACCTGCAGAGGCTGCAGATGCTCGACGTGCTGAGCCTGGCCGTCTGCCGCGACACGCCCCCGGCCGAGAAGCTGTCGGTGAAGCTCTCGGCGTCGTCGCCGCCGGTGACGTTCCGGCTCAAGCGGCTAGCGGACGGCCAGGTGGCGCTGCACCCCTGGCCGTTCGCGCCGCTGGAGGTGAAAGATGCTGTGCCCTGCCGCAACCTGCCCCGGAGGACGTGGGACGACGCGGCCGCGATGCAGGCCGAGCTTCGTGCCGCGCCGGAGGCGCCGCTGGCCGTTCGGCTGCGGAGCACCTCGCCGTTACAATGACACGATGCGAAGCTTTCGACCCGTTCTCTTGCTGGCGATTGTGGCGGTGCTTGTCGGCGGCTGCAGCTCGGCGCAAGAGCGAACGTACGAGCTGGACGTGTTCAACGAGCGCGACCGCCCGGCGACGCTCTGGCTGCTGAAGGACGGCCGGCCGTTCGAGGAGACGTGGCGCAGCCCTGAGGACTACGCCTGGTTCCAGGACGGCGAGCACGGCGGCGTGGTGGTGGGGCCCGGCGAGGTAGCACAGGCCTCACGCAGGGGCATGTTCGAGCCCGAGGCCCGCGCAATTCTCATCGTGTACGACGGCGACCTGACCTTCAACGAGATGCTCGCCACCCCCCAGGGCAGCAGCCTCCGGCAGGACCTGGTGGTAAGGCCCGGCAAGACGCGCATCCGCCTGACTGAACGCGGGGCGGAGCAGGAGCAACTCGGCGGCCCGGCCGAGTAGGTGCGCTACTTTGAGAGTGAAGCAATCAGACGCCACAGCGCGTGCGGCGGCATCCGTCGGCCGCGGACGGTACCGGTACGGCGTGCGGCGAAGGCAAGTGCGATCTCCTCGAAGCGGGGCGTGTAGGGCAGGCGGTCGCGTCGGCCGATGTCTACGCCGAGGATGTCGCGCAACGCTTCCTTCTCCTCGGGCGACACGTCGGGCGCGGGGGAACGGGCGTCGCCAAGCTTGGGCAGCGCGCCGGCCTTGCGGACGTTGAGCAGGTGCCGCCAGACCTCGGCGCGGTCCGGCCTGGGCTCGTCGAAGGCGGCGGCGTAGGCCTCGAACAACTGCTCGAAGTGCGGGGTGTAGGGCAGGTCGTCGGCGGTCCGGTTGACAGCTTCGTAGGCGCGGACCAGCGCCTCCCGGCGGGGCGCGTGGCGGACCTCGACGCCGGGAAACAGCCCGCCACCGGCGGCCTGGGCGGTCTCGGGCGTCGGGTTGTCACTCGTGCGGTCCAGCAGCAGCAGGACGCGGCCGAAGGGATCCTTCACCGTCGCCCGCCACCCGCGGGTGGCCTGCACGGGGCGGCTCAGGAAGGTGAGCTTCAGTTCGTCCCGGCGGGCGTGCATCTGGCGGACGTCGTCCACGAGAAAGTAGACGCCCTCGTCAGGCAGGTCCGGGTCGGTGTGGAGGAGGATTTCGGTGTCATCGTCGGGCAGTTTGAGCGTGGCGAAGTGCGCTTCTTGACGGACGAGGACAAGTTTGAACGTGTCGCACCAATATCGAACCGCCGAGGGCAGATTCGGAACGCGGAACAGGAGCCTGTCGATTCGGCGGAGCACGCTGGACGGTGTAACGCCAAACGGGTGCGGCGACTACTGCCGCGTTGCGGCGCATCAGCCGGCGTGGGCCGGTTGGGTGGTCGGCTCGTCGTCGCCGGGAAGGTCGTCGGTGTCATCGGCGGCGGCGTCGAGGGCGGCTTCCAGCTCGGCCTGCTCCTGGACACTCGGTGCCGAGTACCCGCCCCGCAGCACGAAAAGCCCGCCGGTGAGGTTCCACAGGATATGAACCAGCCGAATGCACAACGCCAGCGCGAACGCCTCGGAGACCGTCGCCCCCTGCGGCTGGAGGATCAGCACCGCGAAGAACTCCATCACGCCGGCACCCTGCGGGGAGATCGGAATCGCGCTCATGAGCACCATGACCGGCACGGCCACCACGTAGTACGTCAGCGGGATGTCCAGCCCGATGGCTATACCACTGAAGTACCCCGCCGCGACCACGGCAAGGTGCACCGGCACCGTGACGAGCACGGCCGAGAGGATGACCGTCGGCTGGCGCTTGTAGAGGCTGAAGACCCGCCACGCCGAGGCCACCTGCCGCTGGGCCGGGAGGCGCTGCATCAGGCTGTCGAACCGGATGAGGCCGCGAAGCCGCGAGCTGCCCGCGACGAGCATCAACCCACAGAAACCCGCCAAAATCACCACGGCCGTAAGGGCTACGCGTCGGCAGGCCTCGGCGGCGGGTGCGTCCTTATCCGGGCTGATGGCAAAGAGCACCGCCGCCATGGTGCCGCCTAGCATGACCAGCGTCAGCAGGCCCAGGACGCGGTCCACCAGCACCGTGATGACCGCCCGGGTGCCGTGAACCGTGTGTTTGCTGGCATAGTACGCCTTGAGAACGTCCCCTCCGGTACTGCCGGGCATGAAGCTGTTGTAGAACAGCCCGACCATGTTCAGCGCGAACGTGCGGGCGAAGCCGATCTTCACTTCCGCCGCTTTGAGCAACCAGTGCCAACGCAGACTGGTCAGGATGAAACACGTCGGAAAAACGGCGATTGCAAGGGCAAAATAGGTCCAGCTTGCGGTCTGTACGAGCGTAGTCAGCCCCGTCTCGATCTTCGGCGGGGCCACCGCCAACTCAAACTCCGCAACATCCCTCGGCCCGACCCAGACAGGTTCCCCGGCCTTCTCCGGCCGGACCAGCAGGCCCAGAACCTCCGGGTCCTCATCGATGTCCCCCTCCAGCCGAAGCCCCAGCAGCGGCACCTCGCGCAGGCCGGCCTCGGAACGCAACAGAACCGTCTCCTGACTCGGCGGCGTGAGCACCTGCTCCGCCGGGACGGTCACCGGCTCACCACTGTCCGGGTCGTAAACCTTGTATACGTTCTGTCCTTCAGATGACCTCTCGACAAGCTCCACAGTCCGAACTTGTCCATCAAATGTGTAGAGAATGACCCGGTCGCGTAACGAAATGTTCATCACAATCCATGCGATGCCCACCACCGCCACGCCCCAGCGGAGCACGGTCTTCAGAAGATTGAGCCACTGCTGCCTGGTCATACCAAAATGCGATTGTCCCGACCGAACCCCACATCCGCAACGTACCGGCCCGACGCGGCCACCTAACGCTTATCGGCCTCGACCGGCGTCGCACTCGAAGACGCGTCCGCCGATTTCTCCCGGCCCTCATCCGACTCTCCGCCCGCCGCCGCCGCCGCCGCGCCCGCCTTCTCGTCCCCCACCGGCGAACGCCGCGCCGACATCACCACGACCGTCCCGGCCGCCATGTCTCCCACACGCTGCCGAAGTGGGCTCACCACGATGAACACCAGCGGCACGAACAGCAGCAGGTCGAAAAGCCGAAGCAGGTTCCGCGTCACGATCGGCATCACGCCCGTCGGCTGCCCGTCGAGCCCCACCACACGCAGCCCCGTTGCCCGTTTGCCCAGTGAACGCCCGCCGTACAACTCCAGCGACAGCGTCAAACCCAGGTAGGCCATCGTCGCGATCTGCATCGCCGTCGTCGTCTCCTCCGACCGGCCGGTCAGCACCTCCAGCGAGCTCACGCCCGACGCCACGCCCCACGCCACGACCGCCAGAATCGGCGACAGATCAATCAGCCCCGCCACCAGCCGACGCCCGTGCGGCGCCAACTCCAGCCGCTGCTCGGCGATCTTCAACTCCGGCTGCTCCTGCCGCTGGCGGAACGCGTTCATCGTCACCAGCAGCAGCATGACCACCAGCAGCGTCATGATCAGCGGGTCCTGCCTCGGCGTCGGCGGCTCGGGCCGAGGAAGTTGCGCCATCGGGCCCAATGCGCCGCCCGCTTCGTCCAGCACCTGCTCGAAAGGCCCATGCACCTCCTGCCCGTCGCGCACAAGCACCAGCAGGCGGTAGCCGTCGGGCCCCGTCCCCACCAGCGCCGCCGACCGCTCCCCGGCCGGCACATCCTCACCCGCCAAGCTCAGCGGCAGGCGCACCCACGCGCCCTCGCGCAGCACGAGCACCGCCGGCAAGCCCGCCGAAGCTCCCCCCGCCGCGACGGCTAGCGTCGGCCGGGCCGCGGCCACCAGCCTCGCCTCCCCCGCCAACTCTCCCGCCAGTTCCACCCGCTCGGTCAACGCCACCAGCGCCCCGTCGCGCAGTGCGAACACCTCGGCCGAGGTGCCGTCCTGTGCCAGAACAATCGCCTCGGCGGCACCGTTCGCGCTCGCGGCGGCCACCGCCACGTCAAGGTTCGTGTACGGCCCGCAAGGCAGCTCGGCCAGCTTCGACCAACGCCCGTCGTAAACGAACAACGCCGCCCCGCCGTCTGGCGTTCGCGTCTCGGCTGCTTCGTCGGTCTCGGCCGCCTTGTTTACGTGGCGGGCCACGGCGTAAAGCATGTCCGGCCGCCCGGCGATTGCCACCAGCCCCCAGCCGTCCGGCGGCAGCGGGCCGGGCCGCACGCCCGCGTCGTCCACCGTCGCCCACGACCCGTCCGGCCGAAGCACCACCAGCTGCCCGCGGTACGCCGTCGCCGCCGACACGCCGCCGGCGAACCCGGCCGACTGCCGCCAGTCCGCCTTCGCCCCGATCGGGCGCGTTCGTACCGTCGTCCGCCAACGGAACCGGTCCGGCAGTTCGCCCACGTCCGCCGCCTCGTCCCGGGCCGACAACAAAATCCAATACTGCTGCTGCGTGTAGACGCCCAGCAGTGGCGCGACGTCCAGCGCCAAGGCCGGCCGGCCGAACCTCGGCTCGCGCGCACGCGCCTCGCCCGGTGCCGTCGTCGGCATACCTTCAGCCTGCGCGCTGTCGTCTTGTGTGCCGTCGGCCTGCGGCGCAGCGTCCTGCGCGCCGGCGTCGCCGACGAGCAGCAGCCCGGACACGAGCGTCAACGCCAGTGCCGCGAACCAGGGCTTGAACGGGGGAAACTCAACGCACTTGCCGAACATTCGAAACACCGGCGCGATCTCCGGGGAAGCGGAAAGACAACTCGTTCGGCACGCCGTCGCGCTCGAAGTAGACCTGCTCCAGCTCGATCGACATCACGTCGCCCGTCTCCGGGAAGAACAGCTGGTAACGCCCCGCCACCATCGGCGCCGCGTCCTCGGACACCATCACGCCGACGCCACCGGGTGCTTCCTCTACGGCCCGGTGCTCCGACAGGTACGCCCGCACGGCCACCCGCCCGCGCGGGCCGAACAACAGCACCACCTCGGGCAACTTGGTTTGCCGATCGTACCAGATTTCCTTCACCGGCACCCACCGCGCCGGCCCGTCGCCACCGTCCGCCCCCGCCGCGTCCGGCCCCGCCGCGTCCGCACCCGCTTCGTCCGCACCCGCCCGACGCTGCCAAGTCAGCATGTAGGCGTCCGCATCATTGTTGAACCGCATGACCGGCACCGGCTCGGTCAGCAGGTCCGGCCCGATCAGCCCGATGCCCAACACCTCGATAATCAAGTCCGGCCGAATCGGCACCTCGTCCGCCTGCGCCGCCTCCGCCTGGGCATCCTCCGCCTGGGCCGCCTCCGCCTGGTTACCCGGCGCATCAAGTCCACGCTGAACCGCGCTGGCCTGCTGCGCGACGCCCTGGTCGTCCTGAAGCCGCCCGTACCACATCGTGTCGATGTCGCCCCGCAGGATCAGCCAGAAAAGCTCGTCGTTGGCACCCAGGTCGAAGATCTGCCCGGCTATGTCTTTGAGCCCCACCAGACGCACGTTCCCCGGCCGCTCGTACAGCAGCCGCACCTGCCCGTTGAGGTAGTTGCTCCGGGCCTCACCGCCGCCAACAGCCTCGGCGGGTGTCACAAACTGTGCTTCAAAATACCCGTCGGCGTAGAGCGTCTCGACGTTCACGTTGTTCGCGTTCACGGCGGCGACGACCTCGTCGAACGAGTCGGTCGGCCCGAAGTAAGCCCCCGTCGGCCGCTCCAACGGCTGCGACGTCACGCAGCCCATGCCCCCCGCCAGCAACAAGCCTGCCGCCAACGCGGCAAGCCGCCGGGAGGTCGAAGCAACCCGGGTGGGCGAAGTAACTCGGGAGGGCGAAGCTCCTGCTGAGCCGGTCGGCGCAGCCGACGCCTTCCCGCGAGCCGCTTCCACCCCGGCGGGCCGCGTGCCCCACGCGGATGGCCTTCGGCCAACGGCTCGGCTGGAGCCTCGCCCTCCCGGGGTCTCGCCGGGCGGCGTCGTGATTCGTGTGGTGCCCGTATCGCTCATGCGGGTGAGTCTACGCTTCGGTGTCCAGAATCTGGCTGAGTTGCGCCGAAACCTCGGTCGTCTCGGCCTCGCCGGGCTGGCTGTCGACCAAATCCACCGGCTCGTCGTGCCCGCGGACCTTCATCTGCCAGACCTCACGCCCCTGCTCGTCTGTCCGGGTGGTCAGCAGCGTCGCAAGCCGCTTGCGCATCAGCACGAGGCCCAGCACGAACCGGAAGTGCAGCTTGGCCGCCTCCTCCACGCCGCCGAGCCGCACGAACAGGTCGCACAGCACGGCGTCGTCGACGAAGAGCTTCTTCTTCTGCGTGGGGTCGGGCACGGTCGTCCTCCACGTCGCGGCGAGGTCGGACTTGTCGAACGCGGCCCAGTGCTCCGGCGCGACGTCGAGCCGCTCGAACCCCTCGGCCGTCTCCCTCAACGCCGCAAAGACCGCCTCGCCCGCCACCAGCGCCCGCCCACAAACGGCGCAAACGCCGCCGGGACGCCCAATGCCGTACTTGTCCTGCGTCGGTTGTGCCACACGGCCAAAATAGCATGACGGACGGGCGTTTGTCTTGCTCGGCGGTGGGAAATGCGAAAGCACGGAGGGCACAGAGATCAGGAGATCACAGAGAAAGAATTAAATAGTGGATATAGGTGCGCCCGCGCGTCACTTATCGCATTAATATTCCTCTGCGATCTCTACATCTCTGCGACCTCTGCGCCTCTGCGGTTCAAACATCTTCTGCTCAATCTACTGAATACACCATCGTCGCAAACTCACCAGTCTTCAAAGCGCCATTCCAATATGTGTCGTCTCTGTGCTCTCCTACCCTCCGTGCCCTCTGTGCTAAAAACCCACTCACCCCGCCACCGGCAGTGACTTCGTCGGCAGCAGGCTCAGTCGTTCATAGAGTGCCGCGGCCGTGCGGGTGCCTTGTTCAAGGCAGGTGAGGTCGAACTTTTCGTTCGGGGAGTGGAGCCGGTCGTCCGGCAGGCCGAAGCCGACCAGCAGCGTGTCGATGCCCAGCGTCTGGCTGATGCTCGCTACGATGGGGATGCTCCCGCCGCCGCGGATGAACACCGGCCGACGCCCCGCCGCCTTCTCGACCGCCTGTGCCGCAAGCTCACTCGCCTTCGACTCGATCGGCACGACCACCGCCGGGGCCAGCCCGTGGTTTTTGAAGCTGACCTTCACATTGTCCGGCGTACGCTCACGCACGAACTGCTCGAACGCCTGCTGCACCGCATGCGGGTCCTGGTACGGCACCAGCCGGAAGCTGACCTTGGCCGAGGCGCGGCTCGGCAGCACCGTCTTGGCGCCGGGTTCGATGTATCCGCTGACGATGCCATTGATGTCGCACGTGGGCCGGCACCAGGTCCGCTCCAGCGCGCTGTACCCCGCCTCGCCGGAGCCGTGGCTCAGGCCGACGGCCTTCATGTGCGCCGCTTCGTCGAACGGAAGCTGCTTCCACATCTGGCGCTCGGTCTGCGTGATCTCCTCCACGCGGTCGTAGAAGCCGGGGAGTGTCACGCGGCCGTTCTCATCGTGAAGCTGCCCGAGAACACGACACAGCACATTGGCCGGGTTGGGCACCGCACCGCCGAAGATCCCGGAGTGCAGGTCATGGTTGGGGCCTTCGAAGAAGACCTCCATGTAGCAGAGGCCGCGCAGGCCGTAGTCGATGGCCGGGACGCCGGGGGCGAACATCGCGCTGTCCGAGACAAGGCAGACGTCGGCGGCCAGGTGCGCCTTCTGTTCTTCGAGAAACTGTTCGAGGTTCTCGCTGCCGCTCTCTTCTTCGCCTTCGATGAGCATGGTGAGGTTGCACGGCACGCCGCCGTGCGCCTGCCAGCAGGTGACGGCCTCGACGTGGCACCAGACCTGCCCCTTGTCGTCCGAGGCGCCGCGGGCAAAGAGCTTGCCGTCGCGGACGGTCGGCTCGAACGGCGGCGAGTCCCAGAGGTCCAGCGGCTCGGGCGGCTGCACGTCGTAGTGGCCGTAGTAGAGCACGGTGGGCCGCCCGCGGACGTGCCGGTTCTTGGCGACGACGACCGGGTGCCCGCTGCCGCCGGGGCCTGTGGGCATGACGCGCACGTCCAGCTCGGCGAAGCGGAGCTGGTCTGCCAGCCAGTCGGCGGCGTGGCGGACGTCGGCCGCGTGCTTGGGCTGTGTGCTGACGCTGGGAATCGAAAGAAAGCTCTTGAGCCGCTCGAGCGACTGCTCGCGTCGGCCGGCGATGGTCTTCAGGACGTCTTCAAGCATGAAGCGGAGTCTACCGCCGACGCCGGCGGGAGGCACGGGTGCATGCCGGCCGGGTTACGGGTGCAGGAGGCGGACGCCGTGGTTACGGAGGGTGACGGCCGCGGGCGTCTGGCCGCCGGGGTCGCCGTCGATCTGGAAGTGCATGGGGCGGGCGGCTTCGATCTCGATGAGGTCGCTGGTCTTGGCGTAGACGGCCTCGGGGAGGTTCGCGTGCTCGGCCATGGCCTGGGCCAAAGCCACCTGCACCAGCGCCATGCGGTCGTGACAGGGCAGGACGCACAGGTCCAGCAGGCGGTCGTCGGAGCGGGCCTCGTGCAGCACCGGGAAGCCCGTGCCGTACTCGGCGATGTTGCCGACGAACACCAGCGCCGGCGCCGGCCCGAAGACGACACGCCCGGCGACTTTCACCGTCACCGGCTCGAACGTGTACCGGCCGAAGGTGCGCACCGTGGGCAACACGTAGCTGAGCTTGGTGATCGGCCCGTTGCGGACGGCGTCGAGGGCGTGGACGACGTCCGCGTCGAGGCCGACGCCGACCATCATGAGGAAGAGCTTGCCGTTCACGTCCCCGGCGTCGATGAGGCGTGTTTTGCCCCCCGCGAGCATCGCGGCCAGCTTCTCGGGCCGTCGGCGGATGCGCTCTATGCCCAGGTGCTGGCTCATGAGGTTGGCCGTGCCCATCGGCAGCATGCCAAACGCCGGCCAGCGGTCCTCCGGCAGCAGCGCCGTGACCCGCTCGGCCACGCTGCGGAGCGTGCCGTCGCCGCCGACGGTGGCGACGACGTCATCCGGCCCGACGTCCGCCAACTGCTGTGCGGTGAGCTGCTGCGGCCGCTCGAACTCGTAGCGGACGTCAAACTTCAACCCCCCGGCCAACTCCCCCACCGCCCGCGCCAGCTTCACCGCGCGCCCCCGCCCGGCCGTGGGATTGGCAAAGAGAACGAGCCTGCGGAGTTGAGCCTGACGCTGGAGCATGAACGCAAAGGGAAACAAGCAGCGTACCAGCGGTGCCGGAGGTTGGCGAGCGTGAGAGGTGGGTGCCGCTCATGAACCGTAGCCCGCGTTGCGGTAGCCCTCCGCATCCGGTCCGAAGCCAAGGCTCGCGCTTCGTTTACGGAAGGTTTCAACCTCGTTCGCGTACGCCGGGTCGTCGATCGCGTTGGTGCGTTCGCCCGGGTCGCGCGCCAGGTCGAAGAGCACCTCGGGCTGCTGGCGGCAGTCGTCGCGGTCGTAGAACTGGTACTTGAGCGCCCCCCGCTTGATCATCAGGTTCGTCCCGCCGAACTGGCTCACCGTCTCGTCGTTCCATTCGCTGGCGTCGCCCTGCATGAGGGGCACCAGCGAGCGGCTGTCGAGCCCCGCGCCGTTCACCGTCTGCTCGTCCGGCGGCAGCGGCGTGCCGGTCAAGTCGCACAGCGTCGCGAAAAGGTCGCACAGGTTCACGTTCTGGCTGACGCGGCGCGGCGCGAACCGCCTGGGGTACCGCACGATCAACGGCACGCGGGCCGAGGCCTCGAAGAACTTTTGCTTCTCCCAGATGCCGTGCTCGCCGAGCATCTCGCCGTGGTCGGCGGTGTAGACGATGACCCAGTCGTCCGGGTCCTGCCCGGCGTGGCGGAGCCGGTCCAGCACGGTGCCGTAGTCGGTGTCGATCTCCTCGATCATGCCGTAGTACGCCGCCGTCGCCCGGCGGATCTCGCGCTCGGTCACGTCGCGGCCGGGCTTCACCTGGAAGCGGTCCAGGAAAGGCTGGCCGAACGTCTCCGTCTCCACGTGCAGCGGCACGCGGTTCAGGTAGTAGGTGAAGAGTTCCTCGCGTGTCAGGTACGGGTAGTGCGGGCGGTTGAAGCTGATCATCAGCATCGTCGGCGTGTCGGTGTACACGCGGTCGTAGTACGGGTCGAGCCATCGGTTGCCGATGAACAACTCCGCCCCGCGCAGCGTCAGCTCGTCGGGCACCTGCGTGTGGGAGCCGCGGCCCACGCCGGCGTTCTGCACCTCCCACTGGTGCTTGTCGCGAAGCTGGTAGGGCATGTGCCGCCGCGGCCGGGCGGCCATGGCCTGCTTGTCGGCACCCTGGATGTACCCGCTCTCGACGCGCGTGTTGCTGCCGATGCGTCGCGTCCACCCCTGCATCTGGTCCGGGCCGTCGTGGTGCAGCTTGCCGCAGCAGACGGTGTCGTACCCGAACTGGCTCAGCCGCCTGGCGAAGGTCATGGAAAACGGCGGCAGGTCCTGGCCGTACACCTCCACGCCGCTGGTCCGCGGCAACTGCCCGGCCGCCATGCTCTGCCGGCACGGAACACAGATGGGGCTGGGGCAGTAAGCGTTCTCGAACACCACCCCCGTCCGCGCCAACTCGTCGAGCACCGGGGTACGCACGACGCCATTGCCGGCGAAGCCGGCAACGTCGGCGCGGTGCTCGTCGGCCATGAGAAACAGGACGTTGGGACGTTCAGGAAGCGTGCGCTGGGCCATCCTCGGGAAGATACCGGCCGTGACACCAACGACCAACGGCCGCCTGCGGCGGAATGACCAAGCCCGCCTTCGGCGGAATGACCAAGGTCCAAGTCTGAATGACCCATCCATACCCAAGGAACCAATGACCAACTCAAGCCCCTTTGGTCATTGGTCCCTTGGGTATTGGTCATTCATTGGTCAGTCGAGCTTGGACCTTGGACATTGCGGCGCAGCCGGGTTCACGCCGCGATCTTCAGCGCGTCGTTCGCCGCGGCGACGGCGGCCGCCGAGCTGTCGCTCAGCACGCTCGTGGTGGCTTTCATGCTCCACGGCCCGGTGTGGCGGTCGTTGTAGTAGCGGGCCCACAGGTAGACGGTCTTGTTGCCGTCCTCCGGCAGGAAGCTCGCCTCGAAGCGGGTCTTGCCGCCGAAGTACATGGTCCGGCCCGTCTCGGCCGGGGCGGCCGGGTCGAAGGTCGCCACGAGCTGCACGCCGCTGACGCCGGCGGGTTTGCCGCGGGTGTCGCCGTTGCCCATGCGGACGCGGAGCGTCATCACCAGCGGCTCGATGCGCTCGATGAAGAGCCCCGGCTTCTCGTCGATCGGCCCGGCCGGGCTCGGCTCCTTGCGGATGGTGATCTGCAGCGTGTCGCGGATCGGGTCGGTGCAGGCGGGGGTGGCCTGGATGAGGTCCACCAGCGGCCGCACCGCATCCTGCAGGGCCGTGCGTGCCAGCCGCAGTTCGGTGGTGGCCCGCTTGCGAGCGATCTCGGCGGCCTGCGACGCGGCCAGCTCCGCGCCGAACGCGGCGGTCGCCTGCTGCGCCGCCTCGACCTGCGCGGTTTCGAGACCCAGGGTCTCCTTGAGGCTGCTGATTTCGGTAGCGAAGTTGACCGCCCACGCCTGAAGCTGGGCGTCGGCGGATGGAAGGTAACTCTGTCGATTCATCGTCTGCTCCGTCGTCGTGGCATCGCTCGTGTCGAGCAAGTCCGGTGACGTTGCGGCGTGGCCGTGAGCCGTCGCCGGTCCGTTCAAGCCGGCACCCGCCGGCCGGCCCCGCACACGCGGAGCATCTTGACGCAATGGGGATCGGGCGGATGTAGCGGGCGGATGAGCAGGAAAATAACTATCGGAACCATAATTCTGTTCGACCGTCTCGTCCGCCTTTCGCGTCGCCTAACGAGCAAGTAGGGTTTAAGCAGATGAGAAAGCTTGCTTCGGTACTCGGTAAAGCGGTCGAGCCACTTTCCAAAGGCAGTCGGCTCATTGCCGATTTGGGCGACCTCGGCCTGACGTTGTCAGACAAGGTTTCCGCGCTCGTCGTCGGCGGCGTGATCGGCGTGACGGGCATCGCCGGTCTCATCGACCTTCTGGTGACGCTCCGCGGACGTGCCCGGGACGAGCGGTTCTTCAAGATGCTCGCCGCCCACCACGCGGCGAACCTGGCCGACGCCGCCGCGCACCTGAAGGCCGCCGGCGTCCCGGAGCACGTGCTGGCCGACACCTCCAACAACAGCCCGATCGGCATGCTCGCCGCCCTCGTCCGCCACGAGCGGCAGGGCACGCTCGAACAGGGCCTCGAAGCATTGGGCGACCTGAAGCTGGAACTCGTGAACCAGCTCGAAGCCAACTTCTCGGAAATCTCACGGGCCTTCGACTTCACGCTCGAAGACCTGCGTGCCGTCCGCGCCGAAGTCTCGGAGATCGCCACGCGGCTCGCCGGCATCTCGGACAAGCTCGATGCCCTGCGTCCCTTCCCCGGCTTGATCGTCGAGGCGGGTGCGCCGTCGGTCGCCACCCGGGACCTGCCCAACCCGTTCCGCGCCCAGTCGCGCCGCGTGCCGATGTTCGGCCGCGCCGTCGAGTTCGCCGAGCTTCAGCGGTTCCTCTATGACGGCCGCCGCGTCGCCTGGTGGCTCTGGACCGGCGAGGCGGGCATGGGCAAGACGCGGCTGGCCCACGAGCTGTGCCTCGTCGCCCGCGCCGCCGGCTGGGACGCGGGCTTCCTCTCGCAGGCCGATGCGTTCCGGGACTGGGGCAAAATGCGGTGCATCAAGCCGACGCTCCTCGTCGTCGACTACGTCGCCGGCCGCCCGCGCGACGTCGTCGAGATGATCGCCGGCCTGTGCACCCGCCCGCCCGACCAGACGGCGACCGCAGCGGCCGCCGCCACCGCCGCCACCGCGGAAACCGCGGAAACCGCCGAACCCGCCTCCGAACCGGGGCACCACCCCGTCCGCGTCCTTTTGCTCGAGCGCGCCGCCGAGGGCCGCTGGTGGGAGGAGTTCAACAAGGCCCCGGCGTCGAACGCGGCCTTCGAGGTGAGATACGCCGCCCCACGACGGCTCACGCCGCTGGGCGTCGCGACGGAGGACGGTTTTGTCCTCGACGGAGATTCCTACCTGGCCATCATCCAGGACGTCCTGCTCGATTCCGGCGTCGCGCTTGCCGTCGAGCCGGCGCCCTGCCTCAAGCTGCTGCTCGAGGCCGACCCGCATGGGGCCCGGCCGCTCTACGCCGCCATCGTCGGCCGTGCCGTCGCGGACCTGCACGCCGAGCACGGCGCAGGGGTGTTCGAGCACCTCGCCGGCTGGAAACGCGAGGACCTGCTGCGTCACGTCATCGAGCAGGAGGCCGCCCGCTGGCGGCAACTCCCCGAGGCCGTCGCCGACCTGTACACCAACGCCCTCTTCGCCGCCCGCCTCCGCGGCGGCCTCGACCTGGAAAGCGACGGGGCGTTCGTCGCGCCGTTATCCCGCGCGGGCGCCGAGGGCGGGCCGGTCCTGCCCGACGAGGTCCACGACGCGACAACCTGGCACCGCATCGCCGACTTCACCGGCACCCGGCCGCCGCACGACGAGGCAATGCCCCCGCTGGAGCCGGACCTTCTGGGCGAGTTTTTCGTGCTGGAGCGTCTCGGCGGCGGTGCGAACGCCTCGGGCCGCAGCGCCAACGCCGTCCGCCGCGACGCCCGCCG
>JBHJOM010000069.1:0-5206 GCA_050329715.1 Phycisphaerae bacterium | reverse complement strand
AAGGTTCCGTCGGCCCACTTAGGGGTCCATGACCGCACCCGCACCTGCCACGGCGGCCCGGTCACACATCAAAATACTTCGCCTGCGGGTGGTGTACCACAATCGCATCGGTGCTCTGTTCCGGCACGAGCATGAACTCCTCGGAGAGTTCGATGCCGATCGCGGCCGGGTCCAGCAGGTCCAGCACCTGCTTGCGGTCCTCCAGGTTCGGGCAGGCCGGGTAGCCGAAGCTGTACCGGCTGCCGCGGTAACCCTGCTGGAAGAGTTTTCGCACGTCCGAAGCGTCCTCGTTGGCGAAGCCCAGCTCAGCCCGCATCCGTTTGTGCCACATCTCGGCCAGGCCCTCGGCGCACTCCACGCCGAAACCGTGGAGGTACATGTAGTCCTGGTACTTGTTCTCTTTGTACAGCTCGTTGGCGATGTCCGTGACCTTCGAGCCCATCGTCACGCATTGCAGGCCGAGCACGTCGAACGCGCCGGACGACTTGCTTCGGAAGAAGTCACTGATGCACAGCCGCCGCCGGCCCTCCTGACGCGGGAAGCTGAACCGGCAGCGCTCCTTCGGCTCCCCCTCGGGCACGATCGGCGCGGCCGGGTCGGGTTGCGTGGCGGACGTCTGCTGCTCGAACGCCTCGTGGTGGTAGACGACCAGTTCGTCGCCGTCCGCCTGCACCGGGAAGTAGCCGTAGGTGACGCCGGGCCGGCAGATGTCTTCGGTCAGCGCGCGGCGCTTCAGGTCGTCGAACACCGGGCGGGCCTGCTCTTCGAGCATCGCCTGGTAGTCCTCCGGCGACATGCCCTTGCGCTTGTACCCCCACTGCCCGGTGAAGAGCGCGAGCTCATTGATGTAGCCGAAGATCTGGCCGAGCGGGATGGCCTTGACCACGCGGTGCCCCCAGAACGGCGGGCGCGGCACCGGGTTGGTTTGATCGACCTTATGGTCGCCGGCGGCGGCGTCGTCCTTCGGCTTCACGGCACCTGCCCGAAGCTGCTTCCGCTTGGCGGAGTTCTCTTTCTGGGCATCGACGATGACGTCGACCTTCTTCTCGGCCACGTGGTCCATCACCCGCAGGCCGTCGAAGGCGTCGCGGCAGTAGAGCAGCGGGCCGGTGTAGAGCGTGGCCAGGTCGTCCTCAGCGTAGTCGCGCGTCAGGGCGGCCCCGCCGAGCAGCACCGGCGTCGTCACGCCGCGGGCGTTCATTTCGGCCAGGTTCTCCTTCATGACGGCGACACTCTTGACGAGCAGGCCGGACATGCCGATGGCATCCGCGTTCTTCTCGGCCGCGGCCTTGAGAATCTCGTCGACCGTCTTCTTGATGCCGATGTTGTAAACCGTGTAGCCGTTGTTGGTCAGAATGATGTCGACGAGGTTCTTGCCGATGTCGTGCACGTCCCCCTTGACCGTCGCCAGCACGATCTTGGCTTTGCCGCTGCCTTCTACCTTCTCCATGTGCGGCTCGAGGTGCGCGACGGCGGCTTTCATGGTCTCGGCCGACTGTAGAACGAACGGGAGCTGCATCTGCCCCGAACCGAACAGGTCGCCGACGACCTTCATGCCGCCAAGCAGGTGGGTGTTGATGATGTCCAGCGGCACCAGCCCGCCGGCCATGGCTTCGTCGAGGTGCTCGGTAAGCTTGCGCTTCTCGCCGTCGATGATGTGCTTCTTGAGCTTCTCCTCGATCGGCAGGGCCTCGTCCTCCTCGGCCGTGGTGGTGGCGACGTCCTCGCCATCGGGAAAGAGGCCGATGAAGTGCGTCAGCGGATCCCGGCCGTCGCGACGGCGGTTGTAGATCAGGTCCAACGCGGCCTGCCACTTCTCCTCTTCAACCTTGGCCTTCGGGACGATCTTGCTGGCGTGAACGATCGCGCCCGTCAGCCCCACCTGCATCAGCTCGAACAGGAATGCGCTGTTGAGCACCTGCCTGGCCGCGGGCTTCAGGCCGAAGCTGACGTTCGACAAACCGACCACCGTGCGGCAGCCGGGCAGCTCGGCCATAATGCGCTTCGTACCGGCCACCGTGGCCGCCGCGTTCTCGCGGTCCTCCTCGATGCCGGTGGAAATCGGCAGCACCAGCGGGTCGAACCAGAGGTCCTGGTCACGCAGGCCGTAACTGTTGACCGCCAGGTCGCGGATGCGCTTCGCGATGCCGATCTTCCGCTCCTCCGTCCGGGCCATGGCGTTCTCGGGGTCCTCGTCGATGCACCCCATCACCACGGCCGCGCCATACTTCTTGGCCAGCCGGCAGACGACGGAAAACTTCTCTTCGCCTTCCTCGAGGTTGGTGCTGTTGAGCACGCACCGCCCGCCGGCGAGCTTCAGCGCGACCTCCATCACGGCCGGGTCGGTACTGTCGATCATCAGCGGCACGGGGATCTGCCGCACGTACCGGCTGACGACCTCGAACATGTCGCGCTTGCCGTCCCGGCCGACGAAGTCGACGCAGACGTCGAGCATCTGCGCCCCGCCCTTGATCTCGTCCCGCGCCATAGAGACGAGCCCGTCCCAATCCTCCTCCTGCAGCAGCCGCTTGAACTGCCGGGAGCCGTTGGTATTCGTCCGCTCACCAACAATGAGATAAGAGTTGTCCTGAACCACGTCCTCAGCCTGCGTGAGGCTGGAGACTTGTTCTTTGAGGGAGATTTCGCGCGAGATGTTATAGCTCATGATGAATGACCAATGACCAGGGAACCAATGACCAACGAATGACCAAGTCCCAATGACCAATCAGCCCTGCTGGTTGTTACGGTTCCTGATAGCGTTGAAGATAAGGACGAGTTCCTTTGCCTCTTGCCACAAAGGGCGAGCACTGTCACCCAGTTCTGGATTTGCGGCCGCGATCATTCGCAGCCAGTGCATTGTCTCTTTAGCCTCTCGGCGGCAGGGGCCAATCTTGAAGCGAAAATCTCTCTTCGTATCTGCTTCATCCGCCTCAAAGTAGTTGGCTCCGATACTCGTACCCGACCGGACCAACTGATCAACCAGTGACCGGGTCACCTGCGTAACAGGAACCACCTTAGCGAAACGAACAACCTCCTCCCCAAACCTCGCAGTCCGCTCCGTCAGATCGAACGGACGTTTGGTCATTGGGCCTGGGTCATTCATTGGTCATTGGTTCCTTGGGATTTGGTCATTGCGCAGCCGCCAGTTCATGCCGCAACGGCCCCTTCTCCCCAAGCATCTCGATCAGCTTCCGAATGTGCGTCACCTTCGTGCCGCAGCAGCCGCCGACGATGTTCGCGCCGAACTCGTTCACGAACCGCATCTGCCCCTTGGCGAAGTCGTCCGGGCCGAGCGGAAAGTGGCTCACGCCGTCCACCATCACCGGCATGCCGGCATTCGGCAGCACGCTGATGTACCTCGGCCAATGCTGGCTGAAGTATCGCACGTGCTCCGTCAACTCCACCGGCCCGGTCGCGCAGTTCAGCCCGATGACGTCCACCTCCTCGAACGGCAGCAGCGTCGCCAAGGCCACCTGGCTGTCGGAGCCCATCAGCATGCTCTGCCCGGCGTTGAGGTCCATGCTCATCTGGCACATCATCGGCAGGCGCTGCCCGCCGTTGATCGGGGCACCCACCAGCCCGCGCTCGTCCATCGCCCGGTTGCACGCGGCGATGGCACACTTCACCTGGAGCAGGTCCTGCGCCGTTTCGATCAACAGCACGTCCGCCCCGCCATCGATCAGGCCGAGGACATTCTCGAAGTAGCTCTGCTCCATCTCGTCCCAGGTGCAGTTGCCCAGGGAAACGAGCTTGGTTCCTGGGCCGATGCTGCCGACGACGTACCTCGGCCGCTCCGGCGTCTCGAACTTCTCACACGCCCGCCGGGCGATCTCCGCGGCCAGTTTGCTCACTTCGTACGCCTTGTCCGGCATCTCCGCCTCGGCCATCACGATCCGGTTGCCGCCGAAGCTGTTCGTCTCCACCGCATCGCAGCCGATCTCAAGAAAGTCCGTGTGGATCTTCTCGATCACGTCCGGCCGGGTGAAGTTAAGCACCTCGGACATGTTCTCCTGCCCCATCCAGTCGCGGTCCAGGTCCAGGTCGATCTCCTGCAGCGCAGAACCCATCGCCCCGTCGAGCACGACGACTCGCTCGGCGACGAGATCCAGAAACGGCTTGCGGTCGGGCTTGCTCATATCACACGGACTCTATCACGCAGGCGACAGGCCGTCCATCCGTTCATGCGGATGGACGGAAATAGCCGCCCGCCCGGCCGCCGCCCTCACTTGTCCCGCAGCAACCAGCCGACGGTGAACAGTGCCCCCAGCACCAGCACGCCCACCCCCACCACCGGCCAGACGTCGAACGACTCCAGCGCCAACGGCATCAGCACGATCGTGATGACGCCGCCGCCCACGAACGGTGCCGAGAGCGGGGCGGCCGCCGCGTACGCCTCCGCCGCGGGGCTTTTCAGGTCCCGGTCTACGATCCGCAGCAGCATCATGCCCTGCGCCGTCGTCGCCGTGCTCATGCCGTAGTTGATCAGCCCCAGCTCGAACCAGTACGCCCGCGGCAGCAGCAGCCGCCCCACCACCAGCAGGCAAAACACCACCCACAGAGACCCCGTCAGCAAAAGCACCAGCACGGGCACCCAGTAGACGGCCAGCGTCTCGATCCGCAGGCTGATCAGCGCCGCGACGATGAGAAACTCGATCGAAACGCCCAGGAACCGCCGGATGCTGTCGCCGTCGATCAGGTCCCCCACGCCCAGCAGGTGCATGCCCTCCCGCACCAGCCACCCGCCCAGCAGCGTGAACAGGAACAACGGCAGCTTCCCCGCGTACGCGACGTACTCGCCGGGGATCACCGCCTCGGCCGCCTGTTCGTAGACCCACTGCAGCCCCAGCCCCGCCGCGAACGCCGCCGCCAGGACGAGCAACTGGAACACCAGCGGCTCGATCACCTCGCCGCGCACGCGTGCGTACGCGATCGCACGGGTGCCCCCGCGTTCCTCCAACCCGGTAATCACCGGAATGCGCGTCCGCACCCCGACCGCCCTGGCATTGCCCGCTTCAGCGGGCATGGTAGCTTCGCCGGCACCCGGCTTCTCCGGTTCCATCGACACCCAACCCCGCCGCACGCCCAGGTTCACCAGCACCACACCCGAAACCACGCCCCACACCAGCCCGTACGTGGCGAAGAAAAAGCCGAGCGACAGACCCGGAGGGAAGTTGAGCGTTTCACTAAAGACCGTCCCCATCGCCGC
>JBHJOM010000068.1:0-35101 GCA_050329715.1 Phycisphaerae bacterium | reverse complement strand
AGACCCGCCCGGCATTTGCCGGGCTCGACAGTGGTCGTTCGCTTCGGAGGTTTTCATGCGTGCAGCATTCGGGCTCGTCAGCCTGCTCGTCGTCGTCGGAATCATCGCGTGGCTTATCTCCGGCGTCGGCACCGGCACCGGCGGCACGGCCGAGACCCTCTCGACCGCCAAGCAGGCCGAGGAACGCGTTCAGGGTTTCTCGGGCCGAACACAGGACGGCACCCGGCTGAGCGACACCTTCGAGCTGACCTCCGGCGGCGGCACCGCCTCCCGCCCGGGCGTCGTCGTCCAGACCGTCGAAGAGAACGCCCCCTTCGGCCTGCAGCCCGGCGACCGGATCATCTCGACCACCGCCGCGGCCGGCTTTGTGCAGAGCGTCGGCGAGTTCGGCGCCAACACCCCTTCGGAAGTCGAGAGCCTCATCGTCAACGCCACCCGCCTGCCTGACGCCGTCGTCACCGTCGACCGCGCCGGCCGGGAAATCACGCTGGACGTCAGCGGCACCATTCTTGTCGGTGGTGACACCGACGCCACCGCCGCCGACCCCGCCACCGTTCCGCCGGGCGTCGACACGCCGTCGCAGGGCGATGCCCCGCAGGACCCGCCCAGCCAGAACCCGCCCGCCCGGCAGCCGCCGAACAGCGCCCGCGGCCTGGCCGAGGACCTGCAAAATCGCATGGGCCGCTGATGCCCGACCCGTCCCCGACCACTCACCCGCCCGCGGCGAGACCCCGCACGGCCGTCCGCGTCCGCTTCGCGGCGTGGCAGGGGCTCATCGTCGCGCACCTTTTGGCCGGCGTGCTGCTGTGCTACCTGCTGGCCGGACCGCAGGTGCTGGACAACCTCCCGTGGCTGATGGCCGGGTGGCTCGGCATGGGCGGGCTGCTGCTGGCGTTCTGGGCACTGCTCGTGAGCACGCCGCCGGACGCCATTCGGACGTCCCCGGGCGTGGGCGTGGTGTGCGTGGTGGCAGGCGCGGCGTTGCTCCAGGCCGCGGCCGTGGCGGGGCTTGCGCCGGTGCTCTCGGATGATGCGGTGCGTTACCGACTCGACGGCCGGGCGTGGGCGGCCGGGTACTCGCCATACGCCCACAGCCCCGCCGAGCTCGAAGCCCTCACCGCCGCGGGCACGTACGGGTTCGACAGCGTGGACCGAAGTGTCGGCCACCCGAGTATTGCAACGATCTATCTGCCAACCAGTCAGCTCGTGTTCATTCCACTGGCCGCGGCCGAGCCGGCCGTGCGCCTTCCGCAACCGCACGAGCGTGACTGGCGCGAGCTGGCCCGCGAACTTACATGGGCCGAGCGGCTGCCGGTGTTCAAGCTGGCGTTCGGGCTCCTGGCGGTGGCCGGAACCGCACTGGTGTGCCGGCTGCTGCTGCTGGCCGGGCAAAGCCCGTGGTGGGCGGTGCTCTTCGGCTGGAACCCCCTGCTGACGGTGGAGGCCGGCGGCATGGCCCACCAGGACGTGCTGGGGGTCACGCTCCTGCTGGGTTCGCTGCTGGCGTTCGCCCGCGGGCGGCCGGTGCTGGCCGGCTGCGTGCTGGCCGCGGCCGTGCTCGTCAAGCCGTTGGCGCTGGTGCTTTTGCCCTTCTGGCTGCGCGAGGCCGACGGCCCCGGCCGGGTGCGGCTGCTGCTGGCCGGTGCCGTCACCGGCTTCGTGCTGTTGCTGCCGTTGCTCTACCAATCCGGCTACCAGCAGTTGGCCGTGACGATGTCGGGCTACCTCGGCACGTGGGAGGCCAACGGGCTGGTGCACCGCGCGCTCGAGCCGCTGCTGACCGGCACGTTCGGGCTGCACCGCGACGTGTACGCCCTCGTCTCCCGCGGGCTCGGGCTGTTCCTGCTGCTGGCGGCGTTCGGCGGGCTCTGGTGGTTCAAGGTCTCGGCGGTCCCGGCGGCGTACGGGCTGATGGTCGTGAGCCTGCTCGTCTCGCCGGTCGTCTACCCGTGGTACCTGCTCTGGCCGTTGGCGCTGGTGCCGTTGCTGCCGCGGGCCGGGCTCGTGGTGCTTGTCTGGAGCGGGACGGTCGTGCTGAGCTACCAGTTGCTGGACGAGCCGGTCTGGCGGCTGCCGTGGCCGGTGCTTCTGGCGGAGTACGTGCCTGTGCTGGCCGCGGCCGTGCTGCTTCTTGCCTGGCGGCTTCGCCGCCCCGACCCCGTCGACCTCGACCCGCCGGCCGCACCGGTTTCGAACCCCGCGTGAAGGCATCGTGTCGATCGGCTACGCTCCGGCCATGGCAGAAGGCGTTGAACTCGTGTGCTTCGACCTGGGACGCGTGCTGATCCGCATTTGCGACGGCTGGCCCCACGCCTGTCGGCTGGCGGGCGTGCCGGTTCACGAGGGCGTGTCCTCCTTGAGCCGCTCGGCCGTCGGGGAGCTGGTCGTGGAGCTGGATTGCGGCCGGCTGTCGTCCGACGCCTTCGCCGAGGCCGCCGCCGAGCACCTGGGGCTGACGCCGGCGCAGGTCCGACGGGCGACCGACAGCTACCTTCTCGGCCCGTTCGAAGGCGTTACCGAGCTGCTGGCCGACGTCCGCGCTGCCGGCTACAAGACGGCCTGCCTCTCCAACACGCACGACAGCCACTGGCGGATGATGACCTCGCCGGGCACGAACCGGCTGCCGCTCGAGCAGCTCGACTGGCGTTTCGCCAGCCACCTGCTCGGCCTGCACAAGCCGGACCCGGCGATCTACGAAGCGGTTGAACATCAAACCGGCATCCCGGGCCCGGCGATCCTGTTCTTCGACGACCTCGAGGCCAACATCGAAGCGGCCCGACGGCGAGGCTGGCACGGGCACGTGATTACGCCGGACACGTCCCCCGTGACGCAGGTGCGAAGCCGCCTGGGCCTCTGACGGCCAGAGCCGGGGCCCGGCACCACGCGGCCGCCCCTTGTACAAGCGGCGACAGGCTCCTAAGCTCCGGAAACATCGCGGGCGTAGCTCAATTGGCAGAGCACTAGCCTTCCAAGCTAGATGTTACGGGTTCGACCCCCGTCGCCCGCTTTTTCAACCGGATATGGCGTGTTTCACCCGCTCGGCGTACGCCGGCGAGACGTGCAGGCGGTGGTAACGCACCGGCGTCTGCAGGGCCCGGGCCATGGGGCTCAGCTCGGCGACGTCGATCAGCCCGCCGGCCGGGAGGATCACGCGGATGCCGTCCGACTCCCCCGGGACGGCCGGGTACGGGCTGTCGGCGGGGACGTCGTAGAACAGGTCGTAGTCCGCGTCGCCGCCGGCGGCGTCCACGACGGACCGGGCCTCGGCGACGGCCTCCTGCACGCCTTCCTGGCCTGCGTCGTTTTCCAGGAAGATGGTTTTGTAGAGCTGGCGGAACAGCAGCCCGCGGCACAGCCGGGCGAGCACGGCGTCGTCGCTGGCCGTCCAGGCCTTGAAGCAGGCGGTGACGGTCACGTCGTCGAGGCCGACGAACGCGTCCATCTGCAGCCGTTGGCCGGTGAGGGCGGCGGCCATCGCCTCGGCCCCGGCCGGCAGCCGCAAACGCTCCTGCACCGCCAGCCGCCGCGCCCGCTGCAGCGCGAGCTTGAGCATCCCCTCGGCCGCCCGCACCACCTTGTGGAAGTAAACATTGCGATACATGTGGTAGCGCGCCTGCAGGTACCCCTCGACGGCGCTGACGGCCTTGTGCGCCACGACCAGCCGCTGCGTGGACGCGTCGACGGTCATGGCCTGCAGCAGCCAGCGGAGGTCGTAGCCGCCGTAGCGGCTGCCGGTCATGAGGTTGTCGCGGAGCAGGTAATCCAGCCGGTCGGCGTCGAGGCTGCTTGAGAGCACGTCGCAAAGGAACGCCGGTTCGAGCCGGCCCTGCAGCGCCGCGACTGTCCGCTCGGGCAGCGTCGGGTCGGTGCGGATCAGGAGTTGGTGCACCTGGCTCGTGGCATCGAGGATGATGCGGGCCGTGAGCCGCTCGTGGTCGATGCCGGTCACACGCTCAAACACGTGGCTGAACGGGCCGTGGCCCAGGTCGTGGAGCAGTGCGGCCACGAGGCAGACCTGCCGCTGCTCAGGCGGAACCGTCGCGTTTCGGCCAAGGCGGTCGAGCATGAGCCGGGCCGTGTGCATGACGCCCAGGCTGTGGCTGTAGCGGCTGTGGTCCGCGCCGGGGTAGGCCAGGCTCGCAAGGCCCAGTTGCCGGATCCGACGCAGCCGCTGGAACTCGGCGGCGTTCAGCAGGTCGAACAGCAGCCGGTCGGTCTCGTCGGCGGTGTTCAGGCTGATGACGTCGTGGACCGGGTCACGAATGATCTTCTCGGACATGCCGACAAGTGTACGCCACCCTGACGTACGGCCGATGAAGGTGTCAGACACTGCATATGCGACGCCTCACGACCATCCTCGCCCTGCTCTGCCTGCTGCCGCTCGTCGGCGCGGCCAGGCCGGCCGTCGTGGTGATGAAGGACCTGGCTTTCTCCCCCACCGTCATCGCCGTGCAGGCCGGCACGACCGTCACGTGGCAGAACAAGGACACCCGCGACTACAACGTCACGGCGGCGGACGGCAGCTTCGCCTCCGGCAGCATTCCGCCCGGCGGGACGTTCAGCCACACGTTCTCCGCGGCCGGAACCTTTGCCTACGGCAGCAGCCTGCACCCGCGGATGCGTGCCACGGTGGTGGTGAAGTGACGCCCCGGCTCGCCCGCCGACCGGCCAAAACCGTGCATTGACGCGGCGGCGTCAACCGATATCGTTGGGATACATGCACGCCGACCGAGGCATTATCATCGCCCGAATCATGATCCCGCGCAGTCGCGGGTAGGGCTTGTCGTGCAGACGATTCAAGGCAACAGACGCCCTGCCCGCTTCAGCCGGCAGGGCGTTTTCCGTACAGGAGCCAGGCTCCCTGGGACACCATGAGCAACGCAACCGCTTCACGCACCGTGCAAATCTACGACACCACCCTCCGCGACGGCACGCAGGGGGAGGGGTTCAACCTGAGCCTCTCAGACAAGCTGGCCGTGGCCGCCAAGCTCGACGACCTGGGCGTGGACTACATCGAAGGCGGCTTCCCGATTTCCAACCCGAAGGACGAGGCCTTCTTCCGCGACGTGAAGAAGCTGAACCTGAAAAGGGCCAGGATCGCCGCCTTCGGCATGACCCGCCGTCGCGGCGTGACGGCCGAAGAGGACACCGGCCTGACCGCCCTGCTCGCCGCCGAGACGCCGGTCGTCACGATCGTCGGCAAGTCCAGCCTGTTCCACGCCGAGCAGGTGCTGGGCGTCTCCGGCGAGGAGAACCTGGCGATGATCGCCCAGAGCGTCGGGCACATCGCCCGGCACGACCGCGAAGTGGTCTACGACGCCGAGCACTTCTTCGACGCCTTCGCCGACAACCCCGACTATGCCCTGAGCACCCTCCGCGCCGCCCGCGACGCCGGGGCGGCCGTGCTCGTGCTGTGCGACACCAACGGCGGCTCGATGCCCGAGCGCATCACCGAGGCGACGCGGCGCGTAGTTGAAGAACTGCAGACGCCCGTGGGCATCCACACGCACAACGACTGCGGCGTGGCCATCGCCAACGGGCTGGCCGGCGTGCACGCCGGTGCGGTACACGCCCAGGGCACCGTCAACGGCGTCGGCGAGCGCTGCGGCAACATGGACCTGCTGCCGTTCATGGCGAACCTGCGGTTCAAGTACGGCATCCGTTGCCTGGCCGAGGGGAGCTTCGCCCGCCTGACCGAAGCCAGCCGTTACGTGTATGAACTGGCGAACCTCATCCCCGCCAGCGGGCAGCCGTACGTCGGGCCCAGTGCCTTCGCCCACAAGGGCGGCATGCACGTGCACGCCGTGCGCAAGACGAGCAAGGCCTACGAGCACGTAGAGCCGGCCGCCGTCGGCAACACGCGCAAGGTGCTGGTGAGCGAGCTGTCGGGCGCGAGCAACATCGCCGAGAAGGTCGGGGACCGCTTCGACCTGACCAACGACAAGACGCGCCTGCGGGCCGTGCTCAACCGCGTGCAGGAGCTGGAGCACCAGGGCTACCACTTCGAGGCGGCCGAGGCGTCGTTCGAGCTGCTCGTCCGCGGCGAGGTCGGGCAGCGCAAGCAGTTCTGGGAACTGGTGCACTACCGCGTCGTGGTGAACAAGTTCGACGTCGGCCCGGCGACGTCCGAAGCGACGATCAAGATCAAGGTGCAGGACGCGACGGAGCACCGCGTGGCCGACGGCGACGGGCCGGTCAACGCACTCGACGCCGCACTACGCAAGTGCCTGAAGGACCACTACCCGGCGATTGGAGGCCTGCACCTGCAGGACTACAAGGTGCGGGTCATCAACTCCGCCGCCGAGACGGCCGCGGCGGTGCGGGTCATCATCGAATGCCGCCGGCACAAGCGCGACGGGCAGTCGGAATACTTCGGCACGATCGGCGTGCACGAAAACATCATCGACGCGAGCTGGCAGGCCCTTGCCGAGGCGTACGAGTACCACCTGACGAGCGTGGACGAGGGCCGGTAGCGGGCCCGGTCGCCCGCTAGAGCCACGCAATGTCGGCTAATCTCCGCCGAGCACGCTGCGGTCGCGCCGGCCGAGTACGTCGCGGCCGTTCGACGATTGCTCCATGCTCCTGATCGGCCTGGACGAGAAGACCGACCCGTCTTTGGAAGCGGCGAGGCTGACTGGCACCTCGGCCGGCAAGGGTTCGTCGATGGACTTCCCGAAGTTGATCGCCAGCAGGTTGAAGTCCGCCAGGTTGACGGCACCGTCGTAGTTGAAGTCGCCCTCTTCGTACGTGGGGTCGTCGCTGCGGCCGAAGTTGATGGCCAGGAGGTTGAAATCCTCGAGGTTTACCTGGCGGTCGCCGTTGGCGTCGCCGGCCAGCACGAAAAAGTCTGTCGTCTCGTCGGAAATCAACCCGGTCGTCGCCCCGGCGATCGTCAGGCGGTAGTTCCCGTCGGCCAGGTAGGCATCGCCGGAGCCCGGCAGGATGTTCACGGTCAGCTGCCGCTCGTTGACATAGGTCACCTCGAAGCGGGCCGGGTCGACGTCCAGGCCGGTCGTGAGGTTCGTCAGCACGAGGTCCTCGGCACCAATGCTGTTGGCGACATCGGCAGTGAGGGAGATCTCGACGCGCTGGTCCTGCTGCCGGTCGAACGTCGCGGTATCGATGGCGGCAAACTCCCCGACGCCGGCGAGGTAGTTGAACAGGTTGATGGCGTACTGCCGGTTGTCGAAGCGGTTGATGTTCGTTCCGGCACCGTTCTGGTTGAAGAACGTGTTGCGGTCGAAGTGGGCCACGAGTCGGCCGGCGTCCACGGCGGCGGCGGCTAGGCTCGCGTCGTCGCCCGTCACCGCGCGGCTGGGGCCCTGCCCGATGCCGTTGTTCACCCGCGTGTTGCCTTTGGCCACGGCGATGCGCTGACCGACGGCGTCCGGGTCGGCCAGGTTTACCGGGCTGACGCCCTCACCGTCGAACCGCTGGACGCCCTGCAGAATCGGGTGGTCCGGCACGACAAAGTCGTTCTGGTCTCTGAACAGCGAGTACGTGCCCTGGTCCTGGTTCATCACCCAGCCGAAGCGGTCCAGGAAGAACTGGTCGCTTCTTGGAGCATCACCCCAGTTGCTGCCGAAGTTGGCGTCGGAGATGAACAGCGCCCCGCCGCCGCCGCGGATGTATGCCTCGACGGCATCTACGTCCGCCTGCCCGTAAATCGCGTTATTCGAGCCGAAGACGATCGCGTCGTACTGTGACAGGTCCATCGCGGCGAAGTTCAGCGGCGCGCCGGTGGTGGCTCCGGTGATTGGCGCGTCCGGCTCGAGCGGCTCCTTCATCTGGTCGAGGATGAAGCCCTCGTCACGGAGGGTGTCGGCCAGTTCGCCCCAGCCGTGGTTGCCGTTGAACGTCTGAAAGTTGGTGATGTCCGACAACTGCTCCGTGCGCTTGGTGTCGTTGGGCGTCTCCAGGAACCCGCCGGAGCGGTCGGCACCGCGGATGAACAGGATTCGGCCCACCTCGTCAGTCCGGCGAAGCACGACCGCCCAGTCCTGGCTCGCCGCGTCGGGCGGGTTGCCGACGTTGCGGACGGCCCCGCCGGTCACACTCGTCACGTCGCCGTCCTGCAATGCCCCGCCGTTACGCGGGTCGAACCACTTGACCTCGTAGGTGCCGACTGCGCCGGTCAGGTCGATGCCCGTCGTGCCGCCGTTCTTGAGGTAGGCGACGTACGTGTCGCCCGGTTTGTAAAAGCCGTAGTCGTTGGCGGCGGTGGAGATGTTGTTGTCATTCACCATGCCCCAGTACGGGATGTCGTTCTCCTCGAAAAACGCCATCGCGTGTCGGGTGTAATCCCACCAGTCGTCGCGGCTGCGGAAGTCCTGCAGCGTCAGGTCGCTGTTGTCGTAACCGTAGCCGAAGTACCACTCGTTGCCGTAGCCGCCGCCCATGAGCGTGCCCCACAGGGCATTCTTTCGGCCGTCGGTGTGGCTGGTGCCCGCGTTGTCGTCCGGGCGTATTGCAGCATTCGCATCGCCCGGCTCATCGACGGCAATGGCCCAGGCCCGGCCCGTGGCGGCCGAATTGTTGACCCACTTCACCACATCCGCGTGCACATCGGTAAAAGCGGCGCTGGACCCCTGCAGCGAAGCGCCCGTCAAAGCAGACTGACCACCGAGCAGCGGGTTGTAGACCGCGTCCTTCTGGCCGGGGAACGTGTGCACGACGATGTGGTGGTCGTAGGGGTCGGTATCGCGGAAGAACTGGGCAAAATCCCTGAGTTGCTGGCTGGTGTTGGTGTTCTCCTCGCCCAGGTTCCAGTTCAGTGCCAGGTGGTGGCCGAAGCGCGCGATGAGTTCGCGGTAGTAGAGCTTGCGCTGCGGGCCGAGGTTGCCGCCGTCGAGGAGCTGGTCGTTCTCGGTCTCCTGCGTCTTGAAGTGCAGGAAGAAGCCGTTGTCGTTGCCGTGCTTGAAGACGACCTCCCACTGGTCCAGCCGCGAGACGTCCATCCGCAAACGCTCGTTGTAATCCAGGTACGGGAAGACGTTTCTGTCGTCCCCCTCGATGTTCATTGGCAGGAACGAGAACGCGTTAAGCCCCTCACTGGCGAGGTAGTTCACCGCACCGATCAGGCCTTTTCCTTTTTCAGCGCCAGGGGTGCCGCCTTCCCAGGTCGGGTCGCCGCTCTGCCAGTCGGGAATGTGCGGCGTGTAGGTCTTGATGCGGTTGTCGGCGATGCCGTCGGACTTGAAGCCGCCGTCGAAATCGGCATACGCCAGAAGGTTTTCCGGGGAATCAGGCCCCTGCTTCAGGAAGTACTCGTTGGTGCCGCGGAAGCGGAGGTATCGCTCGCCGACGTACTCGAGCCGGCCTTTGCCGCGCAAGTCCCGGCCGGTCTTGTCGGTCGGCGTGACGTTGAACGTGCCCGATGCGCCGTTGAAGGCGGCCGGCGTGCCGCCGCCGTCCATCGCGACGTTGCTTCCCGTAACGAAGCTGGCGGCGTAGCTCCACTCGCCCGGCGCGTCGGGCGAGAAGTTGACGCGCCACACGTTGCCACTGGCGGCGGAGGTGTCGGCCGCGTTGCCGTCGGCGGCCCAGAAGCCGGGCACCACGTACGTCTGCCCGGCCGGGCCGGTGAAGGTCACGTCCAGGCGGTAGTCGGTGAAGGGGTTGGGCGTGGCCGTCTCGCTGGTCTGCGGGCCGAGGAAATCGACCATCACCTTGTGCCACGTCTGCAGTTCGCCGTGAACGATGCCGTCGCCGCTGTTCTCCGGCAGCACGCTTACGGCGACTGTGTCGGTGGCGTTGTTGTTGTCGTTATCGGTGACCCGCAGCTGAAACGTATAAATCCCCTGCAAAAGACCGGTAACAGCTGTCGTTGCGTTTGCGGGTGATACAATGTTCGCTGTGTTCGGCCCGGTGAGTTGCGACCAGGCGTACGCCGTGATCGAACCTTCGTCCGTGCCGGAGCCGGTGAGGGTTGTGCTGTCGGCCGGAAGGGTGAGG
This sequence comes from Phycisphaerae bacterium, assembly GCA_050329715.1. Lineage (GTDB taxonomy): Bacteria > Planctomycetota > Phycisphaerae > Tepidisphaerales > Tepidisphaeraceae > DAIOTR01. The sequence continues at coordinate 25,147 of JBHJOM010000068.1, read as the reverse complement.
AATTGATCGGGCCCGGCGTCGGCGGTCGGGGCACCGACGGGGTCGGTCGCCGAGAGGTTCGTGCTCGGGATGATCGTTTCGAGCTGCCCGGGCCCGCTGTAGCTGAGGCTGATCGCGGCCGTGCCGTTCTGCTGGAAGTACTCCAGCCGCAGCGGCTGCCAGCCGGCCGGAAGCGTGCGCGTGGCGGTGTTGGGCGAGGCGGTCTGCTGCACCCAGTCCTCGAAGAGCGTGTCGTTGCCGAGGTAAAGGCGGACGCCGTCGTTGCTGACGGTCTTGAAGGTCCAGTTGCCGGGCTGGTCGATCAGCACCCAGCCGGTCCACCGGACGGAGTAGTTGCTGTCGGGCGTAACGGCAGTGCCGGCGGGGGCAAGGTTCCAGCCGGTCGTGAAATTGATCTGGGTGTCCACCCGGGATTCGACGTAGTCGGCCAGGTTCACCTCGTCGAAGTAATCGCCGGCAAGCCCCGGCGTGACCGCCAGAAGTCGGCGGGCTTCGAGTGCCTCAAGGCAAACGGGGATCGTACCAAGCGCCGGCGAGACGACAGCAAGTGCTAGCAGCATCACGTTTCCTCCAGGGCCGGAATGTGCCCGAGGGGCCCGGCTGCCGCAAGCACAAATTCGCCCGACCCCCCGCCCGGACAACCGTCCATAGCTTTTCTGCATACAGGTGCCCTCGGCGACGCACCGCGGCCAGGTCGGAAAGATATCCCGCCTTGAGCCGGCCGGGGGGCTGGTGTCCAATTCCACCCGTGAGCGACCTGCAGTTCGCATCCAGCATCTCCGACGCCGAGGACGGCACCGAGGCCGCCCTGCGCGTCGTCGCGGACGTCCAGCAACGGCTCGACGCCGTCGACCTTTGCCTGGTCTTCATGACCCAGCAGCACCGGCCCGAGGCCGTTCGCATCGTCGAGCGGATCCGCAAGGAGCTCGAGCCGGGTGCGATGGTTGCCGTGCTCGGCGAGGGGGTGCTGGGCGTCGGGCGGGAGATCGAGCGGTCCACGGGCCTCTCCCTGCTGGCCGGGCGGCTGCCGGGCGTAGTTTGCCGCGCGTTTCACGTCGAAATGCAGGGCTGGAAGACCCTCCTGGCCGACCCACTGCAGCTGCCGGCCCGCCTCTGCCTCGACGAGGAAACCCGCCTGCTCATCGGCTTCGGCGACGCCTGGACCACACCCACCGGCACCTTCCTCCAGCTGCTCAACGAGCAGATCCCCGGCATGCCGCTGGTCGGCGGCATGGCCAGCGGCTACGCCGCCCCCGGGCACAACCTGCTCTTCGTGGACGACGTCCTGACGGACGAGGGCTTCGTCGGCGTCAGCCTCGGCGGGCAGCTTGCCGTGCAGACGCTGCTTTCCCAGGGCTGCCGGCCCATCGGGGAGCCGATGATCGTCACCAAGGCCCGACGCAACGTCATCGAGCAGCTCGGCGGGCTCACCCCGGTGCAGCAACTGGCCAAAACCATTGAGAACATGCCGGAAACCGAGCAGCAGCACCTGGCCAACGGCCTGCTAATCGGCCGGGCGATCACCGAGTACAAGGACCGCTTCGGCCGGGGGGATTTCCTCGTCCGCAACCTTATCGACGTCAACCGGGAGACTGGCGCCATGGCCTCCGCCGAGCCCATGAAGCCCGGCCGGACGGTCCAGTTCCACGTCCGCGACGCCCGCAGTGCCGACGAGGACTACCGCCTGCTTCTGGACGCCGCCCGCGTCCACGACGCCCCCGCCGGCGGGCTGCTCTTCAGCTGCACGGGCCGGGGCAATCAGCTTTTTGAATCCGAGCCGGACCACGACACCCGCCTCGCCCAGGCCGCCCTGCCCGACACGCCCCTCGCCGGGTTCTTCGCAGCCGGGGAATTCGGGCCCGTCGGGGGACAGAACTTCATCCACAGCCACTCGGCCTGCCTGACGCTCTTCCGCCGGCCATAGATTTTCTGTTCGCCCGCCGCCGCCACACCGCAAGCCACTGGCCCGGGCCCCGCCCGGCTGCTACGTTCTGCGGCGTGACGGACGCCACCACACCCTCGCCCGGGCCAGCCGAGCAGCACCGCCCTGCCCTCAGAAAATCCCCGAAAACCCCCAAAAAGAAGCCCGAAACCTTCGCCGACCGCTACCTGCCCGACGGCTGGGAGTACGTCCTGCCCATGGCCGTGTTCCTCCTGCTGATCTGGGTCGGCGGCTTCGGCGACTACTGGTACGTCGCCAGCTACGCCACCCGCGCCGTCCTCTGCCTCGTCATCATCGGCCTCCTCTGGAAGCGGTACACCCGCATCAGTTGGAGCCACTGGAAGCTGGGCGTCGTCGTCGGCGTCGTCGGGCTCGTGCAGTGGGTCGGCATGGAGAGCCTGCTGGTCATCGCCCGGGACAACACCACCGGCGTGCTCCACCTGCTGCTGAACTGGACGAGCATGGCATCCCCCGCCGACGCCTTCCGCCCGGACGAACTTTTCCAAAATCCCGCGGCTTTATGGGCTTTTTTCGCGATTCGCCTCTTCGGTGCCGTCGTCACCGTCCCGATCATGGAGGAGCTGTTCTGGCGCGACTGGCTCTGGCGGACCCTCGCCTCACCCAACGGCTTTCGCCGGTTCCCCGTAGGCGGCTACGACCGCGAGGCCTTCTGGCTCGTGCCGGTCTTTTTCGCCTTCGTGCACGTCCAACTCCTCACGGCCGTGGTCTGGGCGCTGCTCATCGCCTGGCTGCTGGTCAAGACCCGCTCCATCGGCGCGTGCATCATCGCCCACGCGGTCACCAACCTGCTCCTGGGGCTTTACGTCATTGCTTTTGGCTATATCTGGCCCTCGGACGACCCTCTGGCCGAGGCGCGGGTCTGGTACTTCTGGTAGCCCGCCTGACCCCTCATTCGCGCTGGGCCCCATCCTCGTCCGGCGCTGCAGGCCGCGACACGAAGACGCGGAACAGCATCTCGTGCCCCTCCGAAGCAATTCGCGCTGTTACCGCAACTTCACGCCAGCCGGCCCGCTCGAACGCCTCCACATCGGCGGTCAGGGAGGCATCCGCATTGAACCTTCCGAAGACCGGATCCCAGACGGCGAAGGTTCCCGGCGGTGCCGATTCGATCGCGGCCGGCGTCCAGAAAAGTCCATCCGGGCCGTTAAAACGGACGTCTCGGTACAGATAAAGCGCAGGGTTTGCACCCATCAATCGAGGGTGAGTGCCTGCATAGTTCAATTCGTACCAATGAATCAGTCGCTGCGCCTGCTTCGAATCCTCGTATTGAGGCAGCGGCACCAACGGGTAGACCAGGTTCAATGCGACGGCCGGCACCACCGCCGCCGCCCCCGCCGTCATCATCGGCCAGCCAAGCCGCAGCCGCCCCGCCAGCCATCCATACCCCGCCGAGCCGAGCAACGCCCAGAACGGCGCCACCACCAGCATGTACCGAAGCTCCCCGTTGCTGGCCATCTTCCCGGCGGCATAAAGCAGGCTGTGCCCCACAAGCACCATCAATGGCAATGCTGCAACCAACAACCAGTTCAGGTCTCTTTGGCCGTCATCGCCCGACCACCTCCCGGCCCACCACCATTTGCCCCGCCCCGCCTTGCCCTCGCCGCCCCACCCGGCCCGCAGGTACAGCACCACCCCCGCCACCACCGCCGGGAAGAGCAACGGGCCCGTCACCACCGGCATTCGCACCACGAAGTGCAGCAGCCCGCCAGGCTCGTACACACTCTCGCCGGAGTAAGGCCACGCCCGCACCAGCCAGTTGTGCCAACTGTCCGCGCCCGTCACCCAGTGCCCCGCCACGCTCCAGGCGACCAGCCCGGCCGGCAGAACCCCCAGCCACCACCACCGCCGGGCGCACACCAGCGCCGCTGCAGCCAGCAGGAGAAAGCCAAACCCCTCCGGCCGAACCAGCGGAGACAGCGAAACGAGCAACGCCATCAAAAACCACCACCGCCGCAGGTAACACCAGAACGCCCCGGCGATGAGCACCGCGAACGGCAGTTCCGTCAGGTTGCTGAACGAGTGCAGAAAGACCAGCGGCTGAGCGAGCAGGAACACGAACGCATACGCCGGCCGGGGTTGCTCAAGTCGCCTTGCGATGCACCACGTGAGCCACGCCAGCAGCAGTGCCAGCCCGAGGCTGACCAGCCGCGTCGCGAAGAGCCCGCCGAATGCCGCCGGCACGGCGTAGATGAGCTTCACCAAAGGCCGGGCCCACACGCCGACGAAGTATCCCGGGTCCTCGAAGGCGAACCGCGCCAGGAGGTAGTGCGTGACGGCGTCGGCCTCGAGGAACCCCCGGCTGAACCACGCCGCCAGCGCCGAGAGCACGGCGAACAACCCCCCGGCCGCGAGCATGACGCCCCACTCCGCCGCGGGCCCCGCCGCCGCGTCACGGCCGAGGGTCCGACGGGCACGCGCATCCGGCGCGTGCGGCGCGGTGGGCCGCCGTGCCGCTTCGAACGGGTCGGCCGGACGTTTCACTTGCTGCGCACCTTCTGCACGACGACGATCACAGCAGCCACGAGCACGCCGGCCGCCACGCCCAGCGCCGCGGACCGCGTGGGGGACGCGAAGAAGTTTTCGAACCACTCGACCATGGCAGGGCGGCAAGTCTCGCAGACTCCCGACCAATCCGCCACCGCCCGACCAAGGTGGACGTGTCAGCCGCCCCTCGGCCCGCAGACTCGCCCAGAACGCCAGGACAAGCCGCCCGCGGGGGATGAACCGGTTGTCGGGCCGTGAACTTCAGCGCGGCCTTCCTCAGCCCCGGAGGGGCGGCGGGTTGTAGCCAGGGGTGGAGCGAGCGCAGCGAGTCGAAAGACCTCCACGCTTGAAGAAGCACCTGCGCGTTCCCTGGGCAGGAACGCCTTGCCGCGGCCGAGGCGTCATGTCCAGGGAACGCGCATCGGCTTTGTCGCGTCTGGAGGTCCCTCGACTCGCTGCGCTCGCTCGGGATGACATGGATGTTGCGCACGACGTCGCGGACGACACCCCGTCGGCGGGCAGTCAACAGAGCATGTCCCTCTGTGATCTCCCCACCTCTGCGGCCTCTGTGCCTCAAACCCGAACCGGCTCGGGCTTCAGTCCGGCTTCAGCACGACCTTGATGCAGTCGTCCTTGTTGTCGGCGAAGATCTTGTAGGCCCGCGGCGCATCGTTCAGGCTCAGGCGGTGGGTGATGACGAACGTCGGGTCGATCTTGCCGTCCTGGATGAACTGCAGCAGGCGGTCCAGGTAGCGGTGAACGTGGGTCTGGCCCATTTTGAAGGTGAGGCCTTTGCCGAAGGCCGCCCCCATGGGCATTTTGTCGATCACCCCGCCGTACACACCCGGCAGGCTGACTGTGCCGCCCTTGCCGCAGCAGTTGATCACCTGCCGCAGCGCGTGCCCGCGGTCGGTGGTCATGCCCACGGCGGCCTTGGCGCGGTCGTAGGCGGCGTCGATGGTCATGCCGTGCGCTTCGAGGCCGACGGCGTCGATCGCCACGTCCACACCTCGGCCGGCGGTTGCGTCCTTCAGCCGCTCGTAGATGTACGTGTCGCTCATGTCGATGGGCGTCGCCCCGGCGTCGGCGGCCATTTTCAGGCGGCCTTCCACATCGTCGATCGCGAAGACCTTCTCCGCCCCCAGCATGAACGCCGACCGAATCGCAAACTGCCCCACCGGCCCGCAGCCCCACACGCCGACGGTCTCGCCGCCCTTCAAATTCGCGTTGTCCACCGCCTGAAAGCCGGTGGGAAAGATGTCCGTCAGGAACAGCACCTGCTCGTCGGTCATTCCCTCGGGGATCTTCTTGGCACCTACGTCGGCGAAGGGCACGCGCACGTACTCTGCCTGCCCGCCGGCGTAACCGCCCAGCAGGTGGCTGTAGCCGAACAGCCCGGCCGGGGCGAACCCGTAGACCGCCTCGGCCGCCTTCCAGTTCCGATTGGTGTTGTCGCAGAGGCTGTATTCATCGCGTGTGCAGTGAAAGCAACCGCCGCAGGCGATGTTGAACGGAATCACCACGCGGTCGCCCTTGGCCAGGTTCTTCACGCCGGGCCCGACCTCGACGACTTCGCCCATGAACTCGTGGCCCAGGATGTCGCCGCGTTCCATCCGTGGGATGTACCCGTCGTACAGGTGCAGGTCCGAGCCGCAGATGGCGGTGCTCGTGACGCGGAGGATCGCGTCGCGGGGGTTGATGATTTTCGGGTCGGGCACGTTCTCCACGCGAACGTCTCGTTTGCCGCACCAGGTGACTGCTTTCATGGATCTTCTCGATCGTTGGGGTTTTCTCTCGCTCGTTCCGGGCCAGGCCGCGTGCGTGCCGCGGCTTGGCCGCATTTTCTGTTTGCCTCAGGCGCACGCGCTGTACGCGCAGCTGCCCCGAGGCTGGCCTTCGATGGAGGGCACTTCGCCGGCTTCCATCAGTGCTTTGAAGTCGCGCAGGTCCTGGCGGACGTCGCCGGCGGGGTCCTGCCCGAGGAGCCGCAGCACCTTCGCGCTGAACCGCCCGGCCGGCGGGACGTACTCGATCTCGACGCGCACCTCCGTGCCGCGGCCCTTGTCGCCGACCAGCCCGGCCGGCAGGAACCGCACCGTGCCGGCGTGGTCCACGTCCGTACCGTGCACGCTCCGCCAGCTGATGCGTCGCCCTTCCTCGTCGGCGATGACCTCGGCATCGAACTCGACATGCACGCCGAAGGGCCCGCGGATCACCCAGTGGCTGATGCCGTCTGCCGACTCCTCGACGCTTTCGACGTTTCGCATGATGGACGCGATGTTTTCCAGCTTCCGCCAGAAGTCGTAAAGCTCATCGGCACCTTTGAGAATGGTGACGGCCTCGCGGATGCTCACGCCCTTTTCGTAAAGGGTGTGCGGGTCAGCGGCGTGGCCGGCGGCGCTGTCTCGGCCGACGGCTTCGCTCATGGGGCAGTGCCCGGTGACGCCGCGCCAGGCGAGCGCGCTACCCGTGGCGGCGGCGAGTATTCCGCCGAGCCCGCCGCGGGCGAGCCCGCCGACGAGCAGCGCGACGCCGCCGACGACGGAGGCCTGTCGGCCGCCGGTGCCGACGTTTATACGCTTGCCTGCGTGTGTAGGCCTGCCTGCCGGGGTCGCGCGGCGAATCTTGTCGACCGGGATGGTTGCGATGCGTGGCTGATGTTCGTGGGTAAATTCGGAAACGGCCATGGGTGCTCCTTCAACGTGTTGATCCATACCGCCTGCATCAGCCCTGTGTTCCGGGCGTGTGGCACGGCGTCCAAGCTGAAACTTGCAACACGAGTGCCAGTGGTGCCTTTAGGCGGGATTGCAGCAAGAGGCGGATGCAGGCCACCGGCTGCAGGCCCGTGCGGCCGACGTGGAAGGGAGCTACGCAGAAAGCGTGTCAGTTGGCTTTCAGGACGGGTTCGGGTTCGTCGGCAGGTTGACGCGTCAGGTTCACCGCGACCATCGTCAGGTCGTCGTCAACCTCCTGCATGCCGCGAAAACGCCCCAGAACGGCGAAGGCACGGTCCACAATGTCGTCCGGCGTTTCGCAGCCGTCGGCCAGTGCCTCGGCAAGCTGGTCCACGCTGAAGCGGCTGCCGTCCTCGGCCTGCGTGTCGATCACGCCGTCCGTGTAGAGCACCAACGCGCTGATGCCTGCCAACGGGACCGTCTGCGTCGGGATGTCCAGGTCCGCCTCGACGCCCATGACCAGTTGCGGCTCGACCGGCAGCGGATAGAAGTGGCCGTCCTCGCACATCAACGGTGGCGGGTGCCCGGCGGTGGCCAGCTTCAACTCGCCGTGCTCCTGGTCGATGACCAACGCCAGCATCGTGACGAACTGCCCGTTGAACATCTGCACGCAGAGCTGGCGGTTCACCTCTTCGAGGCAGGCACCCGGGTCCTTCACGCGGGCCATGGTGTTGCGTACCAGCAGCTGCGTGGTGGCCATGAGGAACGCCGCGGCCATGCCGTGGCCGGTCACGTCGCCGATGACCACGACGAGTCGCCCGTCGTCCAGCTCGAACCAGTTGTAGAAATCGCCGGAGATGTGGCTGGCCGGCTCGTTCACGGCGGCGATGCTCACGCCGGCGAACTGCGCCGTGGGCGGCGGCAGCCACTGCAGCTGGATATTGCGTGCCTGCTTGAGTTCGCGGTCGATCAGGTCGGCCCGCACGCGCTCCAGCCGCGTCCGCCCGCGGATGAGTGCCATGCTCGTGCTGACCAGGATCGTCGTGACCGCCACGATGACGAACGCAGCCAGGTAAAGCATCTGCCTGAACGCCCCGGAGATGACCTCCTCCACGCGCTCCAGCGAGCCGACGAGCACCAGGTGCCAGCCGCCGTCGCCGACGCGCATCGGCTGGGCGGTGACGATGCTCGCATCCTTCTGCATGCCGGCGATGAGCACGCCGTTTTCGCGGACGAGCGTGTCGGCCCGGCGGGAGAGGCCCGTCTCCTCCACCAGTTGACGAACGGGCGCTGCCGTCTCGGCACGGAGCAGTTGCAGCCCGAGCGTCTCGTTGTCAGGCGATGCGATGACGCGGCTCGTGCCGTCCAGCAGCATCGCCGAGACGCCTTCGCGCCGGTTGACGTCGTTGAGGAACAACTGCTCGATGTTCGCGGTCGGCACGACGGCGACGAGCACGCGCCGGCCGTCGGCCACGAGCGGGCTGGCGACAAGGTTGACCGGCTCCCCCTGGAAGGCGATGGCGGGGCTGACCTGCGGCCCGTCGAGCCGGCGTAGCCAGGCGATACCCCCGGGGGAAAGGGTGTCGAAGGTCTGGTCCGCGTCGCGATGGCCGCCCCACTCGTTGACGATGGTGCCGGTCTGGCGGTCGAACTCGAAGAGGTACTCCACCCGCGGCTGAAGCTGTCGCCAGAGCGTCTGCCGGGCCAGCGTCAGTGCCACACGCGGGTAGCGGAGTGCTTCGTCCTCCTCGCCGGCGGCCATCTCGGCCTCGGTCTGGCGGAAGAGGCTCAGCGTGTCCAGGATCGCATCGAAATGGTTGGTAACCCCGCTTGCCGTCTGCTGGCTGACCAACTCCTGCAAATTGACGGCGTTCTGCTGCGCCTGAAGGCGCAGGGCGTCGTAAATGGTCCGGCTGAAGGTGATGACAATCGCGACCACAAGGAGCAGCAAGCCCAGGTGGCCCAGCAGCACATTCCGGACATACTCGCGGGCGGTCCGTTCCATCGAACCGAAGAGTTTACCGCGACGGGCGCGCGGCTCACAGTCAAAGAATGTCCGACAGAGATTGCCCGATGGCAGCCGGTGGCCGCGCCGGAGCAATCTCGACAGCGCGTGACCGCGCATCAGCAACGACGTTTTCGATGTGAGCCACCGCGGAACCGGACGGGGCGTCGGCCCGCAGCCGCTACAAAGGCCGCCCGGAACCGGGTCGATTCCGGGCGGACTTCAAGGGCCGCTTGCCCCTCTGGGTGACATACGCGAAGCGGAGAGGGGGAGATTCGAACTCCCGTAACCTTTCGGTTAACCGGTTTTCGAAACCGGCGCATTCAGCCACTCTGCCACCTCTCCTGAGGAGCGAAGACTTTAGCCGCCTCCGGGCCGGGTCGCAACCGGAGCGGCCGAGGCTTCTACACCTGCTCGGGTGCGGGCCGGTGTACGCACGCCGGGGGCGTCCGGTAAGAAACTTCGCCGCGGTGTACCTGCCCGTCGGCTTCGGCGGTTAAGTGGCGTCCGGCAAGGGCCGATGCAACTGCAAGAGGTAAGCATGAGCAAAGCAGATCAGCAGCGACCGGACGAGACGCAGCCGAACCCGAACAGCAACGTCGTGGACCGGCGTCTGGGCCTGGACAGACGCTCGCAAGCGGGTGCACACGCCGACTACAAGGGGCTGGAGCGACGCCGCGGCCCGGGCATCCGCCGGGAGGAGGACCGCCGCTCCGCCGAGGAAGGCGAGATGACCGACGAGCAGTTCGAGTTCCTTCAGGCGATCGAATCCTACAAGCGGCTGAACAAGCGGCTCTTCCCGACGTGGACGGAAGTGCTCGAGGTCGTCACCGAGCTGGGCTACCGGAAGGTCGCCAGGCGGTCGATCAAGCTCGACGACGTGCCCGAGCCGACGCTCTGGACCCAAGACAGCGAAAAGGCCGCCTGAACGCGCCTAGGCGGTGGCCAAGCCGGCCCGCTTTGGCTAGCGTGGCTTGCATGCTTCGCACGACGAGCCGGGCCGTGCCGCCGCACACGCTCACATTACTTCGCGCCACGCTGGCGGTCGTGTTTGCGCTGATCACACTGCAAGGTGCCTCGGCCGCGCAGGAGGCGGCCCCGCCGCTGGACGATACGCAGCAGGCCGCCGCAGACGCAGCGCTGGCTTACCTCCGGGCCGTGGACGAGGTCGATGCCGTCCGGTCTCGGCAGTTGCTTTATGCGCAAACCCCCGCCGAGCGTGCCTTGGCCGATGCCTTCGCGGACCTGCTTCAGGCCACCCGCCGCCTCCAGGAGGCGGGCAGCCGCCGCTTTACGACAGTTCGTGCTCCGGTGCCCGAGGCGATCGTCCCGGCGGTGCAGGCGGTGACCCTGGCAGACGGCCGGGGCGAGGTTTCGTTCGTCGGCCGCGAGGCGCTGCCGGTCGTGCAGGCGGAGGGCGTGTGGCTCATCGATACGCCTCGGCTCGTCGGCCCGGCGGGCCTGTTCACCCCCGCCCCGTCGGCACCGTCGACACGTTCAACGCCGCCTGCGACGCCGGGCGACGGCACCGATCCCGGGATAGCGCAACCCGGCGAGCACGCCGCCGACGCCGAGGCCGAAATGCGCGAGCAGGCCCGCCTCATCGGCGAGTTCACTCGGGTGTTGCGCACCACCGCCGACGAGATCGATGCAGGCCAGTACACCCGTCCGGACGACGCACACGCCGTGCTCGGCCAGCGGCTAAGCGAAGTCATCGCAAGGGGCACAAGCGGCGTTCCGCAGGTGGTAGATCAGCCGCAACCACCCGGCCGACCCGCCGACGCACCGACGACGGCCCCCGCGACGACGACCTCCCCTGCCATACCCAAGGAGTAGGTCCCTGCCATGATCCTTCCGTGTACCGTCGCCGAAGCTCTAGGGATCTGCATGACCGCATGGGTTTGTGCGTCCGCGCCCCCGTCGGGTGTCGGGCCTCGGCCGAGCGGGCCTGAACCGGCGGCGATGATGACCGTATGGCCCGGGAAGACGCTCCGCGAACTCCGCGACGTCGGCGTTGGGTTGAACCTCAACTACCTGCTCGATCATGACGCCAACCGCCCGCCGGGCAGCCGGCCGCTGGCCGAGGCCCTCCGCGAACTGGGCGTAACCCACCTGCGTTATCCCGGCGGTGAGAAGTCGGATGCGTTTCTCTGGTCCGTTCCCCCCTTCGACGTGGCTCGACCCACCCTCTCTCGCACCGGACCTGCCGAGTGGCCCGCCGGCGACCGCCGCCTCGTTGATGAGTCGGGCCAGTTCATCCACACGCCGCTGGACTTTGACACGTTCCTTGCACTCTGCCGAGAGGTCAGCGCCGAGCCGGTGGTGGTCGTCGCCCTCGACGCCGCGTTCAAGCCGGCCGTGCCGCCGGGAACTTCACCGACGTATGGCGAGTTGAAGGCTGCGGCCGTCGCGTGGGTTGAATATGCCAACGTCCGCCGCGGCGCAGGCGTCATCTGGTGGGAGCTTGGAAACGAGAGCTACCTGAGCCATTACGCCGGCGAAGCCACGGCCGAGCAGTACGCCGATGCGGTCGTCGAGTTCACCGAGGCGATGAAGGCCGTCGACCCGACCATCCGCATCGGTGCCAACGGCTGGGACTTCCCGGACAAGCCCGGGAAGGTCGACGAAAGCCGCGGCGACCTCACGCCGTGGTGGCAAACCGTCATGCACCGGGCCGGCGACTCGGTCGACTTCTTCGCCCTGCACCACTACCCCGGCTGGGGCTGGCAGGACTACCGCGATTACGCGGAGAAGCCGCAAACCCGCGAGTTCACCCGGACGGGCCTTGCAGGCAGGGAGATCGAACAACGCTTCGATCCGATCCCGCCCGCGAAACACCCCGTCGGCAGGCCTGTGCTCATCACAGAGACGAATGTGATCAATTGGGAGGCGGAACTCCATGGCCGCGGCTGGGCTCCGGCCAATGACCTGGGGCACGCAGTCGCGCTGGCCGAGTCTCTGGGGCACATGCTCAGTGCAGAGCAGGTTCAGACGGCAATGGTCTGGGGCACGCGATGGCTCGCCAAGCCGGACGAGCCCGACGACGCATTGGCCCGTCCGTTCGATGTTCTTGACGACCACAACCAGCTTCGGGCACTCGGCGAGGCAATGGCAGCGCACGGGCGGCTGCCGCGAGGCCCGGGCCGCCGCCTGGTGCGTATCGACGGGCCGGAGGGCCTGCCCGCTTTTGCGGTCGTTTCTCGTGACGGAACCACGCTCGGCGTGTTGGTCGTCAACAAGACGCTCGCGCCCCGGGCGATATCGCTGCACCTGGCAGACGCAAACGGCGGCGTCGCACCACTCCGCGAGTTTTCAGGCGAGGCACTCACCGGCACCGGCCCTGCGGACACCACGCCGAGTTGGCAGCCGCTTGTTCCAGACGCCCAGACCGGCACGTTGCGGCTACCGCCCTGCTCCGTGAGTGTCTTTCGCGGCTCGCTCGTCCCCTGACTCCGCGCATCAGTCCTTGGCACCGAGCTGCACCAGTGGGCTATCGGCGTTCTGACGCTCGGCCGCATCGCGGGCGGCCTGCTGGCGGCGCAGCTGCCCGCAGGCCGCGTCGATGTCCCGGCCGCGGCTCTTGCGGACGTGCGCGTTCACGCCCGCCTCCCGCAGCACGTTCTGGAAGGCCATCACGTCGTCGCCGTCGGGCCGTTTAAACGGCAAACCTTCCACCTCGTTGTACCGCAGCAGGTTCACGTTCGCCCGCAGCGTGCGGCACAGCTCGGCCAGCTCGCGGGCGTGCTCCGGGCGGTCGTTCACGCCGGCCAGCAGGATGTACTCCAGCGTGATCTCCCGGCCGGTGCGGTGGAAGTAGTACCGGGCCGCCTCCAGGATGTCGTGCAGCGCGAAGTGGTCGGCCCACGGAATCAGCTCCCGGCGCAACGGCTCGTTGGGCGCGTGCAGGCTGAAGGCCAGGTTCAGCTGAATCTCCTCGTCGGCCAATTCGCGAATCCGGCTCGGCACGCCCACCGTACTTACCGTCAGGCGGCGGGCACCCAGGTTCAGGCACTTGGGGTGGTTCATCACGCGGATCGCCCGGGTCACGTTCGCGTAGTTGGCCAGCGGCTCGCCCATGCCCATGAAGACGACGTTGGTAATCTTCTCGCCCCGCTTCGCCAGGATCTCGTCGAGCGCGAAAATCTGCTCGACGATCTGCCCCGCGTCGAGGTTGCCCTTCACGCCGTTCACGCCGCTGGCGCAGAACCGGCAGCCGACCGGGCAGCCGACCTGGCTGCTCACGCAGGCGGTGCGGCGGGGGCCATCGGGGATCATGACGGTCTCGGCCTCGGCGTCGTTGCCCGGCCAGCGGATCAGCAGCTTGATCGTGCCGTCGGCGCTGTGCTGCTCGCTGACGACGGTGCCGCGGGACACGTCCAGCATCTGCCCGAGTGACTCGCGCAGGGCCGGGGGCAGGTTGGTCATGCGGGCCGGGTCGGCGATGCGCTTCGCCCAGAGCCAGTCGAGCACCTGCTTGGCGCGGAAGGCCGGCTGGCCGGCGGCGGTGAGTCGCTCGGCGAGGTCCTCGGGCAAGGTGCCGAAAATCCGGGGGGATTTTGTTTTGCTGGAATCAATCACCATAGGATTACGTTCGGAAAAGAGCCTGCCATGTGGTCTGTACCACAGGAGGCACTGTCGAGTGTAGTGCCGCCATGACGCAACCCGCCGACAACTTCAAGGAATCCGCCACGACGCGAAGCGACGAGGAAGTCGTTCGGGCGTTCGTCGAGGGGGATACTGCAAGCTTCGGCGAGCTTGTGACGCGGTACGAACGGGAACTGTACCATTTTCTCGTGCGGTTTCTGGGCGACCGCGCCGTCGCCGAGGATGTGTTTCAGGAGACGTTCCTGCAGGTTTACCAGTCGGCCGCGAGCTTCGACCTCTCCCGCCGGTTCCGCCCGTGGCTGTTCACCATCGCCGCGAACAAGGCCCGCGACTTCATGCGGTCCCGCGCACGCCGGCCTACCTCGCCACTGCAAGCCTCCATCCGCACCGGCGGACAGGAAGGCGGCGAGTTCATCGACCTGATGGAGTCGAACACCGAAGCGCCCGACGAACGCCTCCGCGGCGAAGAACTGCGCCAGAACGTGCAGCGCGTCGTCGACGAACTGCCCCGCCACCTCCGCGAGATCCTGCTTTTAAGCTACTTCCACCAGTTCCCGTACAAGCAGATCAGCGAGATCCTGTCGATCCCGCTCGGCACGGTCAAAAGCCGCCTGCACGCGGCCGTGGCGCAGTTCGCCGAACGCTGGCGTGCCACCCAGCCGGGCGAAGGGGCTTAAGCTTCGGCTTTTTTTCGCTTCGCTTACGCCAGTGCGTCGTGCACGAACTTCACGGCGATGCTCCCCTCGCCCACCGCAGAGGCGACCCGCTTCACGCTGCCGGCCCGCACGTCGCCGACGGCGAAGATGCGCGGCCGCGTCGTCTCCAGGTAGAACGGCCGCCGGCCCGAAAGGTGCCAGTGGCCCGCGAAGTCGCCGTACGCCGCCGCGTCCGCACCGGTGAGAATGAACCGACGCGCATCCATGCCCACGCACCCCTCGAGCCACTCCGTGCACGGGTCGGCACCGATCATCACGAACAGCGCCTGGCAGGCGACGTCGCGGCGGTCATCGCCCGTCTGCAGCGTGACGGCCTCGAGCTTCCCCTGGCCCAGCCCGCCGACGATTTGCGTCTCGGCCAGCAGCGTGATGTTCGGCGTGTTCGCGATACGGTCATTGCTCGCGAGGTTGTGGAGGCCGGCCTCAGGCATGCTCGTGCTCCTGTCTCGACTCGCCCGCGACAACCCCGACGGCGTCGGCAACGGCATCGAGCAGCTTGGTCACGTCGCTGCCGGGCACCCGGCGACCGTTGACAAAATACGTCGGCGTACCCGTCACGCCGCTGGCCTTGCCGCTGTCGATGTCCCGGCGGATGCGCTGCTCGAACCGCCCGCCGGACACGTCCGCGTTGAAGCGGTACGGGTCGAGGTTCAGCTTCAGGGCATGGCGTTGCAGGTCGGCGACGTCCAATTCGGACTGGCGGCTCAGCAGCAGCTCGTGCATGTCCCAGAACCGGCCCTGCACGCCCGCGGCCTCCGCGGCGGAGGCCGCGGCCGCCGCGTGCGGGTGCACACTCGACAGCGGAAAGTGCCTGAACACGAACCGCATCCGCTCGCCGAGTGCGTCCCGCAGTTCGTTGAGGATCGGCAGGCTCTGGGCACAGTGCGGGCACTCGTAGTCGCCGTACTCCACGACGGTCACCGGTGCCGTGGCCGGGCCGAGGGCGTGGTCGGCGTCATCGACGGGCTCGGCGAGGTCCGGCGATGTCGGCGTGTCGCGGTCCGATGTGACTTTCGCTGCGGCCGGCTCCGCGTCCGGTTCCAGCCGACGGCCGGCTTCCAACGCCAGCTCAATGCGCTGCACGTTCCAGCCGTCCTCCACCGCCAGTGACATCCGCCCGCCGTGTCGCGCTGTCACGGTGCACCAGGCGGCGAGCAGCCGGTCGGTCGGTACGCGGTTGCCGCCCCCGACGGCTTCGGTGCAGGCTTCGGCGAACGACTCGGCCGGCCGTTGAATCCGCGGGCCGTCGTCGGCAACCTCCACCCGCACCCGGTCGTGCGATGCGGTGGTCGTAAGCCGCAGCCGGCCCCCGGCGGGCATGGCGTCCAGCGCGTCCTGAATCACGACCTGGAGCACCTGCGCCACCTCGTCCCGTTGCGCGGTGATGGGTGGCAACTGGCCGTACCGCCGCTCGGCGTGCACCGTGTCCATCGCGTAATGCAGCGGTACCAGGACGTGCTCCAGCTCGGCGTGGAGGTCGAACCTCGTCGGCGGGTCGGCGGCGGATGCACGGTCTGCTGCCGTGCCGGCCCGGAACAGCTCGCGCAGCCGAAGCAACGGCGTGACGGCCCGAGAACCACGCCGGACCGCCTCGACCAGGTGCGTAGGAAGCATGATGAAAAGATACCGCCGGGAAGACCTCGCCCGCCAGTCGCCCGTGCAAGCCAGAGCAGACCGGCGTGAAGGAAGGCCCGAACGGTCCTGCCAAGTGCACTCGGAGGGGCTCGAACCCCCAACCCTCGGTTCCGAAGACCGATGCTCTATCCAATTGAGCTACGAGTGCGTCGACGACAGCCTACCCGCGGGGGCCGTCCGTGGGCAAGGGGCTATGGTACGCCTGGGCGGCGGCGTTTCGTGGCGCTTGTCGGCCGAGGGCCGTTCTGCGATGCTTCGCCGCAAACATGATTGTCGTCAACACCGAAACGATTCCCGGCTTTGAGATCCGTGAAGTTCGCGGCATGGTGCAGGGCAATACCGTACGTGCCAAGCACCTTGGGCGCGACATCGCGGCGGGGTTCAAGAACATCATCGGCGGGGAACTCAAGGGGTACACCGAGTTGCTCATCGAAGCGCGCCGCGAGGCAATCGAGCGGATGCTGGGCCAGGCCCATCAGCTCGGTGCCAATGCGGTCGTCAACGTGCGGTTCAGCACCAGCGCCGTGACAGGCGGCGCGGCCGAGCTGTACGTGTACGGCACGGCCGTCGTCGTGGAGCCGGCACACGCCCGCGCCGACGAACTGACGCCCGCCTTTCGGGACACGCCCGCCGGCACCCCATTGACTGACCATGCCTAGCCTGCCACGAGAGAGGTGACGTGTGGTTGAATTGTGGTTGCAGGTCGCGATTCCGGTGCTGCTGATCTTCATTGGCCTCACCGCCGGCGGGGTCGTCGAGCGACGGCACCTGCGCAACCTGGCCGCCCGCCGTCAGACCGTCAGCCACATGCTGGTGACCGACGTCCGCACCTTTCACGGCGGCGTTGCGGCATCGCATGCGCCGCGGCTGATGCTGGCCGACGCCGTGGTTTCGGCCAACTACCTCAAGAGCTTCCTTGCGGGGCTGAAGAAGATTTTCGGCGGCGAACTCGGGACGTACCGGAGCCTGATGTTCCGCGCCCGCGAGGAGGCGACGCTCCGGCTGCTCGAGGCCGCCGCCGCCGAGGGGTTCGACGCCGTCTGCAACCTCCGTCTGGACACGGCCGACGTCGCCGGCTCGGCGAGCGAGCGGCGTTCCCGTCCGGTGGTGATCGTCTCGGTCATGGCCGCCGGCACCGCCTACCGCCGTGAACCCAACTCGCCTGAAAGCTCGCCGTCCGGGACGATGCGCGACGGAGCCTAGCCGGTGGCGTGTGCATCAGCTTGTCACGGGATATTCGCCCGTTGTGGATTTCGTATTCATGACGTTAAATTGGAGATCCCTTCAGGAGGTACGCATGCCCCAGACGACCCACGCCCCGCAGGCAGCCGAACCGGCACTGCAGACGCTCGACACCTTGCTCATGAACATCACCCGTTGGCCGCCGCACGCCACGACGCTGCGCTCAGGCTCGGTTCCCGACGGTTTTTTTGACCAGCTTCGACTGCGTTGCCGCCCGCGGCAGACGGCCGACGGGACGGACGCCGGCAGCTTCGCCTTTTACGCCTGGGGCCGGGCGTGGCACATCGGTGTGAGCTTCCGCCGGGAAGGCACCGAGCAGGTCGCCGCCGTCGTCGCCGAGGACCTTCCCCCCGTGCCGATGAACTGAGCCGCCTGTACACTCGGCCTGTGGAGCCGACGCCAACGCCAACGCCGCCGCCGACCCCGCCCGCCGCGGGGCCGGCCCGGCCCGATTACCGCCGCGCCGGCGGCATCCACGACGTGGACCGCGAGCCGCACCTGCTCGTCAGCCGGCATGCCTGCAGCGCACCACCGCCCGAGCCGCTCGAGCCGCCGGTCATCCCGGCCCGGCATGCCCGGCATGAGGACCCGCTTCACAGCGTCTGGGACGAGCCGCAGCTCGACGCCCGGGCACTGCCCCACGTTCCGCGAGACACCAGCTACGCCGACTGGCTCGCCGAGCGTCAGCAGCAGACCGGCTGGGGGCGAAGCTGGCTGGCCGTGCTGGTGTTGGCGCTGGCCGCCGGGCCCTGGGCCGTGGTTGGGGCGTTCTGGGGGTCCGGGCAGAGCCTGTTTGGCGTGATGACACTCGTCGTCTTCGCGCCGGCCGTCGAGGAAATCATGAAGACCGCCCTGCTCGCCTGGGGCGTCGAACGCAAGCCGTACTGGTTCAAGAGCAGCCTGCAACTTCTGTTCTGCGGCCTGGCGTCGGGGCTCGCCTTCGCCTGCATCGAAAACCTCCTCTACCTGCACGTTTACATCAAGGACCCGTCACCGGGCATCATTCTGTGGCGGTGGACCGTCTGTGTCGGGCTGCACGTCGGCTGCACGGGCATCGCCACGCTCGGCGTCGTGCGTGTGTGGCGGCGGACGGTCCGCACACGCCGCCGGCCGATCATGTCGCTCGCCGCCCCGGCGCTGGTCACGGCGTTCATTCTCCATGGGCTCTACAACCTGGGCGTGCTGCTCTACGGATAGCCGGTGCCGGGCCGCGGCGGCGAGGGCCGAGCCGCTTGACGCACCCCGATCCTGCCCGTGGCCTGCCTTCGGCCTGCCAGTGGCCTGCCTGTGGCCTGCCTGTGATCGGGCCCGGCAGGCTGGCCTCGTGGCCTGCACGGCCTATACTGCGCGGCGACCGGAGAAGCCTTTGCCCGAACAGTACTTCCAACACGAACTTCCCAACGGCATGACCCTGCTGGCCGAGAGGCTGCCCGGCGTACGCTCGGCCGCCATGTCCCTGATGCTCCCCTGTGGCGCAGCCAGTGACCCGGCCGGCTCACTCGGCGCGGCCAACGTCCTTTCGGACCTCGTGCTCCGCGGCGCAGGCGACCGCGACAGCCGACAACTCTGCGAATACCTCGACGGCCTCGGCCTGCAGCGCGGCAGCGGGGCCGGGGCACGCTTCACGCGCTTCAGTGCCGCGGCACTGGCGGAAAACGTCTTCGAGTCCCTGCCGGCCTACGCCGACGTGCTCCGCCGCCCGCACCTGACCGCAGAGGGCTTCGAGGCCGTCCGCGACCTGTGCCTGCAGAGCCTGGAAAGCCTGGAGGACGACCCGCGGTCCAAGGCCATGCTGAAGCTGCGCGAGTGCTTCTGGCCCGAGCCGCTGGGCCGCAGCCAGTACGGCCGCCGCGAAGACCTCGAATCCATGACACCCGACGCCGTTCGAGCCGAGTTCGCACGCCGGTACGTGCCGGACGGCACGCTGCTCGTCGTCGCGGGGGATGTGAACTTCGACGCCCTGCAGGCCCAGGCCGAGGCGCTCTTCGGCGACTGGACGGCCGTGGAGCGTGAGCGGATCGACATCGGCGAGCCCGGCGGGCGGTATGCGTTCATCGAGCAGCAGACGGAGCAGACGCACATCGGCCTGGCCTACCCCACCGTGCCGGAGACCGACCCGGACTACTACGTGGTGCGGCTGGCCGTCGAGGTGCTCGGCGGCGGGATGAGCGGGCGGCTGTTTACCGAAGTCCGCGAGAAACGGGCGCTTTGCTACTCCGTCAGCGCAAACTACTCCGCCACGAACGGCCCGTGGGTCGGCGGCAGATCCGACGCCTTCGGCGGCGTGCTCTGTTACGCCGGCACGAGCAACGAACGCGCGCAGCAGACGCTCGACCAGGTCGCCATCGAAGTCCGCCGGCTTTACGACGGCGTGACGGCCGACGAGCTGGAGCGGGCCCGCACCGGCCTGAAGGCCAGCACCGTGATGTCCGGCGAATCGACCAGCAACCGCTCCGGTTCGCTCGCCCACGACTGGATCGCCCGGCGGCG
This sequence comes from Phycisphaerae bacterium, assembly GCA_050329715.1. Lineage (GTDB taxonomy): Bacteria > Planctomycetota > Phycisphaerae > Tepidisphaerales > Tepidisphaeraceae > DAIOTR01. The sequence continues at coordinate 5,332 of JBHJOM010000068.1, read as the reverse complement.
GCTCCGCGGGCTCGACGAGATCACGCAGTCCATCGACGCCGTGACGCTCGAGCAGGTGAACGACTACCTGGCCCGCACCCGGCCCGAGGCGTTTACGCTCGTGGTGCTGGGCCCGAAGGAACTGGCCCGGCCCAGTTGACCGCGGAAGTTGACCGCATCAGTTGAAGCAGTGCTGACAGGTTGAAGCAAGGCGACAGACCCACCCACACGAATATGCCCACGCACCAACGCACGCGACTCGACAACGGCCTGGACATCCTGGCCGAGGACCAGCCCAACGCCCACAGCGTGGCCGTGGGCCTCTTCGTGAAGACCGGCACGCGCGACGAACCGGCCGAGCTGGTCGGCGTGAGCCACTTCCTGGAGCACATGATGTTCAAGGGCTCGCAGAAGTACGGCTGGGAGGACGTGAACCGAATCTTCGACGAGATGGGCGCGCGCTACAACGCCTTCACCAGCCAGGAGATGACGGCCTACTACGCCAACGTGCTGCCGGAGTTCACCGAGCGGGCCGTGGAGCACCTGTCCGAGCTTCTGCGCCCCGCGATCCGAGAGAGTGACTTTGACACGGAAAAGAACGTCATTCTCGAAGAAATCGCCATGTACGCCGACGACCCGGGCCACCGGCTTTACGAGCAGGTGATGCAGGCGCACTTCGAGGAGCACCCGCTTTCGCTGCCGATACTGGGCACGCCGGCGTCGATCAAGGCGATGCGGCGGGACGACATGGCCGCCTACTTCAAGGCCCACTACGGCCCCGGCAACATGGTGCTGGCCGTGACCGGTCAGTTCGACTTCGAGCAGATCGTGGAGCTGGCGAAGAAGTACATGGGCGACTGGCCGGCCGTGAACGCCGCCCGCCGGCACCCGCAGCGGACGTTCGTGGCCAAGACCCAGCGCCTCTCAGACCCGAAGCTGAAGCGTACCTACACCATGGCCCTGACCCCCGGCCCCAGCGCCCAGGACGAGGACCGTTTCGCCGCCCGCGTGCTTGCCGACGTGGTGGGTGACTCCGACGGCAGCCGGTTCTACTGGTCGCTCGTCGAAACCGCCATCGCCGAGGATGCCGACTTCGGCTTCTACCCGCACGACGGCATCGGCAGCTTCTACATCAGCCTGCTGACCGACCCGAAACGCACCCGCCAGGCATTGGACCTGGCCCGGGCCGAGGTGCTCAAAGTCCGCCAGGACCTGACCGACGACGAAGTGGAACGCGCCAAGAACAAGCTCACCAGCGGCCTGGTCCTCGGCGGCGAAAGCCCCATGAGCCGCATGCGCGCCCTGGGCAGCGGCTTCCTCTACAACGGCGAGTACCGCAGTGTGGACGACGACCTGCGGACGGTGGAAGCCATCACGCCCAAAACCGTCCGCGACCTGCTGGAAAAGTACAGCTTCGACCCCATGACCATCTGCATGCTCGGCCCGGAAGACGTCGGGCAGATGCAGACCCCGACGGATTAACCCGCCTCCCTGCCATACACGCCGCACACGGCGAAGGCCCGGCAAACTTACCGCCTCACTTCACAGCGGCCGGCTCGGGAGCGTCGGCCGCCGCCGGGGTGCCCGTTGGCCGGCCCTGCTGCTTGCCGTGAGACCTGACGTCCGCCTGGCCGTAGGCCTGTGACTGGATCGCCTCGACCCGCTCGGCCGCCGCCACGTCGAGGGCTTCCTTCAGGGGCGTCAGGCCCGCAACGATGTCCGCCAGCACGCGGATCTGGCTCAGCGTCGCGTCGACCTCGTGGATCAGACGCTTAGGGTAGAACGTGAGCATCGGGTGCGTCTCCCGCTCGTAGACTTCCATCCGCCGGCCGATGACCTCGTCGCTGGCGTCGTCGGCCCGGCCTTCCTTCAGGGCTCGCCGGCGCAGCCGCTCGACCATTTTTTTCTGGTCCGACTGCAGGTGAACGATCCGCACGACCTCGATCGTCTCGTCGAGCAGCTTGGCCTGCTCCAGGTTCCGCGGGATGCCGTCCAGCACCAGAAACTCCGTTTCCGGGTGGTACTGGTTGATCAGCTCCATGCCCTGGATGTACTGCCGCCAGACGCGAATGGTGAACTCCGCCGGTACCAGCTCGCCGCGGCTGGAAAACTCCCAGAACTTCCGCCCGGCCTCGGACTGCAGGTCGAGGGAGCGAAAAATGTCGCCCGTACTCGAGTGGAAGAAGCCGGGAATCGTCCCGAGGATCTTCCCCTGAGTACCCTTGCCCGTACCAGGGGCGCCGAAAAGTAGGATCGACTTGTAGCGCATGTGAACCTTGATCTTAACACAGGTACGTCGGCCGCGTCGTGGCCTTCCTGGCACGACCGCACATTGGCGTTGCCTTCACACGAACAACCGTCGCAGTGCGTAGAACCGCCCGGGCAGAGAACCGAACCGGGCGGCTGCACCGGGCGGCTTACTCCGCCCGCAGGCGCTCCACCACCGCGAAGTCCTCCAGCGTGGTGATGTCCCCCTTCACCTCGGTGCCGGCGGCCACTTCCTTCAGGATCCGACGCATGATCTTCCCGCTGCGGGTCTTGGGCAGCGCCTCGGTGAAGCGGATCTGGTCGGGCTTGGCCAGGGCGCCGATGTCCGAGGCGACTTTGGCGATGAGGCTCGCCTTCAGCTCGTCCGTCGGTTTGAAGCCGCCCTTGAGCGTGACGAACGCCGCGACGCCCTGCCCCTTCACCTCGTGCGGCACGCCGACGACGGCCGCCTCGGCGACGGCCTCGTGGGCGACCAAGGCGCTTTCGATCTCCGCGGTGCCCAGGCGGTGGCCCGAGACGTTCAGCACGTCGTCGATGCGGCCCATGATCCAGAAGTAGCCGTCCTCGTCGCGGCGGGCGCCGTCGCCGGTGAAGTAGACGCCCTCGATCTCGCTCCAGTACGTGCGGATGAACCGGTCGCGGTCCCCCAGGATGCCGCGGAGCATGCCCGGCCACGGCCGACGGATGACCAGCAGCCCGCCCTGGTTTGCCGGGACCTCCTCGCCGTTGCGGTCGACGATGGCCGCGTCCACGCCGAAGAACGGCAGCGTGGCCGTGCCCGGCTTGGTGGGCGTGGCGCCCGGCAGCGGCGTGATCATGTGGCCGCCGGTTTCCGTCTGCCACCACGTATCGACGATCGGGCACTTTTCACCGCCGACGGCCGTGTGGAACCACATCCACGCCTCGGGGTTGATCGGCTCGCCCACCGTACCGAGCAAGCGCAGTGAAGACAGGTCATGCCGGTCGGGCAGCTCTCTTCCCGCCTTCATGAATGCGCGGATCGCCGTGGGGGCCGTGTAGAAAATCGTGACGCCGTAGTCCTCGATGAGCTTCCAGAAACGACCGAAGTCGGGGAAGTTCGGCGCTCCTTCATACATCACCTGCGTCGCACCGTTGGCGAGCGGGCCATAGACGATGTAGGAGTGACCGGTGATCCAGCCGACATCCGCCGTGCACCAATAGACATCCTCCTCACGCATATCGAAGATATACTTGGTGGTGGAGTAGGTGCCTGTGAGATATCCGCCCGATGTGTGCAAAATCCCCTTCGGCTTGCCGGTGGAACCGGACGTATAGAGCAGGAACAACGGATGCTCGGAATCGAAGCCTTTGGCCTCGTGCTTGGCCGATACACCGGAAACATCCTCATGCCACCAACTGTCGCGCTTTGCCTTCATCGACACATCGTTGCCGCAGCGGTGGAGAACGATGACTTTTTTCACGCCTTTGTATTTCTCCAGCGCCTCATCCACCACAGGCTTGAGCGCCACCACTTTGCCGCGCCGCCATCCGCCATCCGCCGTGATCACGGTCGTGGCTCCGGAGTCTTCCAAGCGATCCACGATCGCATCCGCCGCGAATCCGCCGAACACGACGTTGTGCACCGCGCCGATACGTGCGCAGGCGAGCATCGCAACAGCCGCTTCGGGCACCATCGGCATGTAGATCAGCACGCGGTCGCCACTCTTGACCCCCTTGCTTTCCAGCACGTTGGCGAATTTGCAGACATCCCGCTGGAGTTGCCCGTAGGTGATCGCACGTTTGTCACCGGGTTCGCCCTCCCACAGGATGGCCACCTTGTTACGGCGCGCGCCCTCGGCATGGCGGTCCACGCAGTTTTCACACACGTTGAGTTTGCCGCCGACGAACCATTTCGCGAACGGAGCCTTCCATTCCAGCGCCTTGGTCCACTTCTTGCGCCAAACCAATTCCTTGGCCTCCTTGGCCCAAAACTCGCCCGGTTTGGAAATCGATTGCTTGTAGAGTTTCCGATATGCGGCCATTGAGGGAATCCGCGCCTTGGCGGAAAATTCTTTGGCGGGCTTGTACACGATATCGTGGTCGTGGCTGGTGGTGGGCTTTTTGGGTTTCGAGCTCATGGTTGAAAACAATTCGTATGGGTTGGGGGGCCTGATTGTCACGCAGGACTTCGGCACACTAGGGAGACGATTTCTATGCGGCAAGCCGCAAGAAAGCGCAAAGTATCCTGCATTCCACAGGCTATTTCCTCGGCCTCGTGGAAAGTGCCAGACGCATCAGCACCATCGGAGCCACGGAAATAACCGCCGCCGAAAGCGCGATCTTCCACGAAGGAAATACCCGCGCCCACCCACGCTCCAAAGCCGCCAGGCCCTCGGACACCACCTGCTCCTTCGACGCATAAAAACACTGCCGCCCCGGCATATCCCTCCCCCCATCCGCCCGCCGTGCCACCGCACCAAACTCCGTGCGCACCGGCCCCGGACAGAGCGCAAGCACCGGAATTCCATGCTCGCGCAACTCGATCCGCAAGGCCTCCGAGAAATTCGTTACATACGCCTTCGTCGCCGCATACACCGCAAAATCGGGTATCGGCATGAGGCTCGCAATCGAACTCACATTCACGATCGCACCTCGCCGCCGGGCGATCATCCCCGGCAAAACCGCATACGCCAGATGCGTCAACGCCTCCACATTCACCCGCAACATCGCTTCCAAGCGCGGCCACTCCGCCGTGGCAAACTCGCCGTAATCACCCAAACCCGCATTGTTCACCAGCAGATCCGGCACGATCCCCTGCGCAGCCATTTCGCCGATCAACCGCAACCGATCCTCTTCCTTGGACAAGTCCGCCGCGATCACACTCACCCTCGCTCCGGGAGCATATTTTCCAATGCGCTCCGCCAACTCAAGCAGCCGGTCCTCCCGCCGAGCGGTCAGCACCATGTGCTCCACCCGCCCCGCAAGCTGCATCGCAAACTCCTCGCCAAGGCCAGCGGAAGCACCCGTGATCAAAGCCGTTTCGTATCGCCGCATTTCTGTCATACGCTCACGCTAACACATCGCGCTTGTCACGCAAATATCATACCTCAAGACCGCACCAATC
>JBHJOM010000067.1:0-13827 GCA_050329715.1 Phycisphaerae bacterium | reverse complement strand
TACAAGCACCGCAACGTGATCGAACGGTTCTTCCGCCGCATCCGCCAGTGCCGCCGTGTGGCGATGCGGTACGAGAAGAAGGCGGTGAACTTCGTCTCCTTCGTCTGGCTCGCCGCGGGCGTGACTTGGAGCGGATGAATGTCGGTACTACCTAGTCCCCAAGCGAAGACCGCCTTGATACGTGACACGCGGTCGTTGATCGTCGTGCGGCAAAGGCCCTGGCGGATCTGGTCATGCTGGATCGCCCGCACGCTACGCGGCGAGAACTCGGCGACGGGGGTTAGGCCGTACAGCCGATTAATGGGCCGCATCGCCTGAAAGAAGTTGTCCACCTCCGTCGTCGGCCGGCCGTCGAGGTGACGGTAGTAGAGTTCGCAGTGCTGCAAGAAGCCTGCCAGCAGCTCGGCGACGGTCCCGCCCGCCGCCTCCTTGGCGGCCGTCCGGCGGCCGTTGGCCAGCCATTCGGCGATGAGCCGGTCGTAGGCTTGACGGGCGTCGGGCGAGCTGTAGCGGCCCAGGTAATGGCTGTGTCCGTTAAGGCGGACGCGGGCTTGCCCGGTCGCCTTGTGACGCGAGAGCTTGGGGACGGCATGGGAGAGACGTGGCACGGTGACGGCTCCTGGCGAGCCAAACGGGTAGACTACCCGTTTGGGTGACCTGGATTCGTGTCGCACCGCCACGCTGGCGGGTACGCTAAGTCAAGCGTCCGGCTGTGGTTAGAGAAAATGGGCGATACAGGGCTCGAACCTGTGACCTCACGGGTGTGATCCGTGCGCTCTGGCCAACTGAGCTAATCGCCCGGTGCACGCAAAGCTTAGCCGGGTGGCGTGGCGGGTCAAGGGTCAGGCTGGGGTGGCCATTGGGGTGCGGGGGGTGAGGGCCCTCAGCCGGCCGAAGAGGGTCATGTTCTTGAAGTCGTCGATCTGAACGTCGACCAGGCATCCCTTGAGTGACGGGTCGCCTTCGAAGCAGACGATCTGGTCGCCGCGGGTTCGGCCTACGAGCTGGGTGCGGGCTGGCATCCCGTCTGCGGGGTCGGCAGGTGGCTCGGGCGGTCCCTCGGCGGCCTTGCGGCGGCCGAAGCCGATGCCCAGTTCCACGCCCCCCCTGCCGGCACGCGCGGCGTATTCGGGGCTGCCGGCGTTGCTGGCCGGGTAGTGGGCGCGCTGGGCGGCCAGCTTGCTCTGGCCTTCCACGATGACCTGCACCGACTGCCCGAGCATCGCGGCGTTGTTCTGACGGATCACGTCCTGCTGCACGGCGAGCAGTTCGTTGTTTCTACGACGTTTGACATCGTCGGGGATGTCATCGGCGAACCGCTTGATCGCGACGGTGCCCGGCCGGGGGCTGTACTTGAAGATGAAGCTGTTCTTGAACCGGCAGTACCGCACGACGTCCTTGCAGGTTTCGAACTCCGCCTCGGTCTCCGTGGGGAAGCCGACGATGAAGTCCGAGGCGACGGCCACGTCGGGCATCATTTCGCGGGCGCGGTCGACGAAGTCGTAGTACTCCCGGATGGTGTAGCCGCGGTTCATGGCCTTGAGCACGCGGTCGGAGCCGTGCTGGGCCGGGGCGTGCAGGTAGCGGCAGATGCGGTCGCAGTCGCGCATGGCCTGCAGCGCTTCGTCGGTGAAGTCGCGCGGGTAGCTGGTGACGAACCGCAGCCGCGGCAGGTGCGGCACGGCTTCGTGCACCATGTACAGCAGGTCGGCGAAGGTGGTGGTTTGGCCGTCGCCGCCTTTGTCCGAGTGGGCGTAGGCGTAATGGTTGATCGTCTGCCCGAGCAGCGTCACCTCGCGTGCGCCGGCGTCGGCCAGCTTCTTGACTTCGTCGATGATGTTCTGCGGCGGGCGGTGGACCTCGGCGCCGCGGGGGTACGGCACCACGCAGTAGGTGCAGAACTTGTTGCAGCCGCGGGTGATGCGGACGTAGGCCTGCGAGACGTCGTCGCCGGGGGAGATGGCGCGGGAGAGGTCCAGCAGCTCGAGGTTGTCCTCGGCGGCGGCGAGGGTGCTGCTGCGGCGGCTGGTGGAGCCCATGAGCGCGACGTGCCGGGGGGCGTCCTCGGCGGCCGAAGGGCCTTCGGCGGACTGGCGCTCGGCGGCGGTGACGGCGGCGTTGTGCACGAGGCCGGTGAGCTTGTCCAGCTCGCCCGGGCCGCACAGGACGTCGACGTGGGGGAACCGCTTGAAGATGTCCGTGCCGTCGCGCTCGGCCATGCAGCCGATGACGCCGATGACCATGCCCGGGCGGGTCTGCTTGGCGTTGCGGAGCTTGCCCAGGCGGCTCCAGACCTTCTGCTCGGCGTGCTCGCGTACGCTGCAGGTGTTGTAAAGGACGACGTCGGCCTCGGCGTCGCTCTCCGTCGGCTCGTACCCCTGGCCGCGCAGCTGGGAGAGGACGAGCTCGGAGTCGAGCACGTTCATCTGGCAGCCGAATGTTTCGAGGTAGAGCTTCCGCGGCATAGGGGCGAATCATAGCACGAAGCGTCGTCGAAGTGGCCCGGGCGGTCGTGGGGGTAGCACCGAGGGGTCGCACCGGGGGGTCGCACCGGGAGGTCGCACCCGGGGGTCGCTTGCATCCGCCGTGGCTCCTGCTAATTAGGCTGTATGGCCAAAAACTGGAAGCATGCGATTGTCGGCGTCGGCGTGGTGGGCGAGTGGCACGTGCGGGTGGTGTCCAAGGCACTTGAAAACAGCGAACTGGTCGCCCTTTGCGACCGCGACCCGAAGCAGGCCGAGGCGGCCATGCAGAAAAGCGAACTGAACCTGCCGGTCTACACGACGATGGCCGAGATGTTCGCGGCACACCCGGAAATTGAAGTCGTGCACATCTGCACGCCCTCGGGCGACCACATGAACCCGGCCATCGAGGCGATGAAGGCCGGGAAGCATGTCATCTGCGAGAAGCCGATGGAGATTCATGCCGACCGGATCGACACGATGATCGCCGCGGCCAAGGAGCACGGCGTGAAGCTGGCGGGCATCTTCCAGAACCGCTGGCGTGAGGAGATGCGGGCGATCAAAAAAGCGGTGGACGAAGGCCGCTTCGGCACGCTGGCGTTCTGCGGCACGTACACGCCGTGGTTCCGCGGAGACCAGTATTACCGCGAGGGCGGCTGGCGCGGCACGTGGGCGCTGGACGGGGGCGGGGCGATCATGAACCAGTCGGTCCACTCGGTGGACCTGGCGCAGTGGCTCGCCGGGCCGATCAAGGTCGTCAGCGCGCACGGGTCCAGCCGCATTCACCGGGAGATCGAGGTCGAGGATACGCTCTCGGCCGCAGTGACGTACGAAAACGGGGCCCACGGCGTCCTCATGGGCACAACGGCGATGTTCCCCGGGGCGGGCGTGCGGGTCGAGATCGGCGGGGAGAACGGCATGGCCCAGACCGGCGGCGGGACGAAGATGTTCAAGTTCCGCGAAACGCGCGACGACGACGCCACCGCACTTGAACCCCCCGCAGAAGCACTCAACAGCACCGGCGGCGGCTCCGACCCGCGCGACGTGCCCCACTACCTGCACGCACGCAACATCGCTCACATCCTGGAGCGTTGGGAGGCAGGCCAGGAGGCCGAAACCCACGGGCCCGAGGCCCGCAAGGCCGTGGCGATCATCGAGGCGCTCTACGCCAGCATGAAGGCGGGCGGCACGCCGGTGGAGGTGGGCTAAAGCCCGGCCGCACGAAGTGTTGCGGTCGGTTTGGTCAGTGACCCAGGGCGCTGAGCAGTTCGCGGAGGTCGGTGAGTTGCGGGTCGTCAGGGACGACTTCGAGGTAGCTTTCCAGGTACATGCTGGCCGGGGCGGCCATGCCGTGGCGGGCGAGCACCAGGCCCAAATCTCGGCGGAGGGTGGGCTTGTCGGGCCAGAGGAGCATCTGTAACTCCAGCATGGCTGCGACGTTACCGAACTGCCGCGTCTCGGTGAACGTGCCGATGAGGTTCTGAATCAGGCGTGTGAGCCACATGCGGTGGCTGACGGGTTTGAGGAACTCCGGCGACCAGGCGAAGTGGTCCCCGAAGGCCGCCTCGGTGCGGGTTCGGGCCTCGTCCGGCGAGACGACGCACCCGCCGAAGAACGGGTCGACGTACATGAGCTTGCCCGGCCCCTCCTCGACCGCCGCGACGAAGTGCCCCGGCATCCCCACGCCGAAGACCCTCAGGCCCAGCCGCTCACCCACCATTTTGTACACAAGCGCGAGGGTGATGGGCAGCCCGCGTCCACTTTTGATCACCTTGTCGACGTACGAATTCGAGGGGTTGTAGTAGTCGCGTCCATTTCCGGACAGGCCAAGTTCATCGAAAAGCACGTGGTGCAGGTGGGCCAGTTTCCCCTGGACGCTCGAGCCCTCGTGGACCCGCCCGACGAACAACTCGTCGATCGCCTCGAGCCGCCGGTTGATCGCCGCACGCGTCAGCTTCGGGTTGGCGTGCTTGGCCACCGCCACGGCCCCGGCGGTTAGCCCGGCGGTCGTCTCCAGTTCCCGACGGTGACGCCGCAGCAGGTCGAAGGCTTTGGGGTCGCAACAGACAGGCATGGGAAGTCTCACCTTGGGCTCCTTCCGTTCGTCGTGGCGATCCCAATGATCCGCTACGCCTGACCGAGAACGCCTTGGTAGCATTATCGGGCCGCCACGTGTTCAAACTGAAGGGCAATCTCCCGTCCGGCCACACCGAGGGGCGTTGCCCGGTATCATCCCGGGCCTGTATGCCGGACACACCTGTTGCCAACCCCCGCACCGCGATTAGGCGGTACCTGCCTGCTGCCCTGGTGCTGGCGGCCGTGCTGCTCACACTCTGGCCGCTGCTGGGCAGCCCGTTCGTCGTCTGGGACGACAACGCGACGATCCGCGCCAACCCGAACCTCAACCCGCCGGACTGGCAGGGCCTTTCCGACCACTGGACGGACCAGGCCGGCAACCTCTACATCCCCGTCACCTACACCCTGTGGCACGCGCTGGCCGTGCTGAGCTACGTTTTGGGTCTGCTGGACGCCGAGGGCACGATGCGCCCGTGGCTGTTCAACGCCGCCAACCTCGCGCTTCACGCCGGGTCGAGTCTGCTGGTCCTGTCTCTGCTGCGGGTGCTGGGCGTGGGCCGATGGACGGCGCTGGCCGGGGCGTTGCTCTTTGGCGTCCACCCGCTGCAGGTCGAGAGCGTCGGCTGGGCGAGCGGCTTCAAGGACTGCCTGTTTGTGTTCCTTTCACTCAGCACGTTGCGCATCTATCTCGCCGGCGTGTCGCGCCCCCTTCCGCTCGCCCCGCAGCCGGAGTCGCATTCGGAGTCGCCGCCGCTCGCCCCGCCGCCGGAGTCGCCGCCGTCACCTTCGCCCAACCACTGGCCCGCCCTGCTCCTGGCCGCCGTTTTCTTCGCACTGTCGCTGCTCAGCAAGCCCACCGCCGTGGTCGTGCCGATCATGCTCCTCGTGCTGGAGCGTTTTCATCTGGACCGCCCGTGGCGGCACGTCGTCCCGGCCGTCACGCCGTTCGTCCTGCTCACGCTGCCGGTCGCCTACATCACCACGCAGGTCCAGCAGTCCGCCGCCGTGGAGAACGCCGAGTGGTTCCTCCGCCCGCTCGTGGCGCTGGACGCGTTGGGCTTCTACATCACGAAGCTCGTGCTTCCGATGGACCTGACGGTCATTTACGGCCGAACGCCACGCTTCATCCTCAACGGCGACTCCGTCCGCGTCACGTGGCTGCTCGTCACGTTCGTCGCGTTCTTCGGCACGGTCATGTCGATGCGCCGCCACCGCATCGGGCTCGGCCTCATGCTGGCGGTCATTCCCCTGCTGCCGATTCTGGGCTTCAAGACATTCGACATGATGGGCAAGTCCCTCGTCGCCGATCACTACATGCTCCTGCCGATGTTCGGCGTCGCACTGGCTGCGGCCGCCTTGCTGCCACAGGGCCGCTGGACGTGGAAGTCTGCCGTTCCCGTCGTGGCCGCGCTGGTGGTGCTCGGGCTGCTCGCGCACCGACAGACGGCCGTGTGGCAGGGCACCGTCGCGTTGTTCGAGGACGTCCGCCAGAAGACCCTCAACGACTACGCCGGGCGGTCCAACCTCGCGGTCGAGTACCTCCAGGCCGGCCGCCTCGAAGAGGCTGAGCAGGTCATCATGGAAGCCGCCGCCGTTCGCCCGCAGGACACGACGGTCGTGGCAACCATCGCCTACCTCCGCTGGAAGCAGGGCGACCTTGCCGCAGCCACGGATTTGTACCGGGAGTCGATCCAACTACGCGGCCGATTCGCCGAGGAGCAACCCTACGAAGCCGCCCTCGACGCCGGCGCACTCGGCGTCGTCTACGACGAGCGTGCCGACAAAGCCCAGGCCCGCGCCGCCGAGCTCCAAGCCGCCGGCGACGCCGAGGCCGCCCGTGCCGAGGCCCGCAAGGCAGCCGCCTTCCGCGACGACGCGCGGTTCATGCTCGATATCGCCGTGCAGTTCGCACGTCGGGACAAGTTCGAGCGAAACCTTGGCAACTACCTCTTCGAGTACGGCCGAACGCTCTTTCAGCTCGGCGACATGGAGCACGCCCTAGCCGCCTACGAGGAGGCCGCGGCGGAACACGCCGCGACCCTCCAGCCCGGGCGGTTTGCCCAGGCGACGTACATGCGCGGCTTCATCCTGGTGCGGCTCAACCGCCTGAGCGAAGCCGAGCCGCTCCTGGCCCGCGCCGTGCGGCTCGATCCGCAGAACGAAACCTACCGCCGCAACCACGGCTTCGTCGCCGAGGCGGTGGGCACCAGCAGCCTGACCGCCCCACTTCCGGCCGCCCTGCCCCCGGGCGCAACGGCGGCCGGCACCCCGGCCGCGGCGACCGGTGCCGCCCCGCTCACGCTCCTTCCCACCACACTCGCCGCCGTGCTGCTGGCGTGGGCGGCCGTTCAGGTCACCCGCCGACGCCCGACCTTCCAGCCGCAGCGTTAACCCGCAGGCCCTGCCTTGCGCTGGCTCGGAAGAAGCCCTCATGCCCGCGCCGCGTCCGCCCGTTCTTGCTCTTAAGCGTTGCACCTCGTCCGGCACCCTCTGCCGATCTTGACAGGCAACCCGGACGCCCTACCATCACGCGTCCGTAACCGATCCGCGGTAGCTCAATGGTAGAGCAGCCGGCTGTTAACCGGCGGGTTGTAGGTTCGAGTCCTACCCGCGGAGCTTCCATTTCGGTCACGAATCGACGCGACCGACCTGTTAACGAAGAACCCCGCCGCCGAGAGGTCGCGGGGTTCTTTTGTTCATGCGAGTAACAGCCGGGGGTCTGCGTCAGGCCCGCCCGGGCGGGCAGACGGCGAGAGCAGGCTCTGGATCAGCAAATATTTCGCTGAACAGATGCTAATCGAAACTTCGCTGGGTATAGTACACAACTGCGGGACTAAACGCTTAGCCCTGGCGGAGAGTGCGGAGGCGTCGTGGTCGGGCGAGGGAGGCGGCGTGATGCGGGCGTGGGTTGCATGGGTACTCATGGCAGGTGTCTGTAGCATGGCGACAGCCCGAACGGCTCAGGCCGCGATGCAGGGGCAGGCGCGGCAGCAGGCGTCGCCGGTGCCCATCATTTTCGACTCCGACATGGACGGCGACTGCGATGATGTGGCGGCGCTGGCGCTGCTGCACGTGCTGGCCGACCGGGGGGAGGCGGAGATCCTGGCGACCGTCACGTCCAGCCGCAGCGTGTTCTCGCCGCAGTGCATGAGTGCGATCAACACCTACTACGGGCGGGGCGACCTGCCCGTGGGCGTGCCGAAAGAGGCGATAGCCCGGCCGTCGAAGTACGCCCAGGCCGTCGCGCGCCTGCCGCACGCCGTACGGTCGGTCCAGGAGGCGCAAGACGCCGTGCAGGTCTACCGCCGGGCGCTGGAGGCGGCCAAGGACGGGACGGTCGTGATCGCAACGGTGGGGTTTCATACGAACCTGGCGGCGATCCTCCGCGAGCCCTGGGGCCCGGAGCTGGTGCGTCGCAAAGTGCGGCTGTGGGCGTGCATGGGCGGCAACTTCATCGGCAAGCCGGCGCGGGATGACCTGGCGCTGGGCAACGTCAACTTCCAGAAGGACGCGGCGGCGGCGTACTTCGCCATTCGAAACTGGCCGACGCGGATCGTGTTCGTCGGGCGGGAGGTGGCGTCGGTGCCCAGCGGCGTGAAGATCGGCGCCCGCTTCGCGCAGCTCGATGCCGGGCATCCGCTGCGCATCGCGTACGAGGCCTATTTCGGCGGGGTCTGCCGCGACCGCCACATCGCCGACCCGGCCACCGTCCTCTTCGCCGTGCGGGGGCAGGCCGATCTGTGGGACATGGAATCCGATGGCTACATGGACCTGCAGGAGGACTTGACCTTCCAGTGGCGGTACGACGAGAGCCGCAACCAGTCGTACCTGCTGAAGAAGTTCGATGCCCAGGGTGTGCCCAATGACAAGCAGGTCGAGCGGGTCGTGGAACAACTGGTCATGACGCCGCCGCGAGCGGGCAGTCAGGTCGGCCCGCTTTCCCCCGGCGAGTAGCACCCGCATATGCGTCACAATCAGCTTTTTCTGAGTGCCATTTACTCATCCCGAATGGAGAGAACATGATGGACCGCGTGATCCTTGCAGGTGCGTCGCTTCTGATGCTCAGCGCCGTGGATACCCATGCCGCCGGGCCGCTGGTGATCATTGATACCGACTACCGGGCCGACGTGGATGACGTGGGCACACTGGCCACGATGCATGCATTGCAGGACCGGGGCGAGGGCACGCTCATCGGGGTGATCGGCACCACGTCGGGCCCGAACTTGGTGGCGGCCATTGACGCGGTGAACACGTACTACGGCCGCCCGAACATTCCCATCGGCCTGGCGACGAATCCCCCCAACGGGACATTCGGCTCCGATGACTACACCCACGCGCTGGCCAACCCGCTGCGGTACCCCAGCCAGAAGACCAACGCCACGGCACCCGAGTCCACAGCGCTCTACCGCCAGTTGCTCAGCCAGGCACCCGACAACAGCGTGAAGATCGTCGTGATCGGGGGGCAGACCGCGATCTCGCGACTGCTCGATTCACCCGCCGACGCCAATAACGACGGCATCAACCTTACGGGCAAGCAACTGATCGCCGCCAAGGTGTCCGAACTGGTGGTGATGGGCGGCCGTTTCCCCACCGGCAACGAGTTCAACATCAGGCTCGACACCCCGGCCGCGGACAACGTCGCCAGGAACTGGACCGGCCCGGTCACCTACTCCGGCTACGAAGTCGGCGTGAACGTCCAGACGGGCGCGGGGCTGACCGACCAGAAGACCAACCCCGTCGCCCAGGCCTACGACTTGTACGCCGGAACCAGCGGCGGCCGGGGCACCGCCGGTAACCGCTCCAGCTGGGACCAGACCGCCCTGCTCTCTGCCGTCCGCGGCACCCACAGCGGCGGGGCGCAGTTGTGGAACCTGTCGAACCCGACGGGCGTGCAGTTCTCCGGTAACGGGGAAACCACCCTGCTCCCGCCGCCGCCGAACCACCGATACCTGATCAACGCCACCTCCAACGCGAACATCGCCGCGCCGATTTCGCAGCTGATGCTCAGCGCCCCGGCCAACCCCGGGCCGGTTTCGACCATTCAGACGTTCGCCAACTGGTCCTTCAAAGCCAATTCCGGCACGCAACTCAGCGAGCAGAGCGGGCGCGACAAGCACGGCACGTTGACGAACTTCAACACCGCCCTCCACGCCGGCGATACGGGGCCCAGCGGCTGGACCAGCACCGGGCGCCTGCGCTTCGACGGCGTGGACGACTTCGTCGCCACCACGTTCTCGCTGGGGGACCTGCGCGGCGGAAGCTTCACCGCCGAGGCCGTGGTGAAGTACGAGGGAGCGGCCAACCGCGGGTGGACGCCGATCTTCGGCTCCGGCCAAGCCCCGTACGACGCCAACCAGATCGTCTTTATCGGCAAGAACATCGATAACACCGACCTGCGAATCAACCTGGCGGGGCTGGCCAGCTACGCGATCAGCGACACGGGGCTCTTCGACGGCCAGGAGCACCATCTGGCCGTCGTCTTCGACGATTCGGCCAATGAGATCCGGACATACATCAACGAGACGCTCATCCACACCCGCACCGACGTGACCTGGACCAGCCTGTCCACCAGCACCCTGCTGCTGGGTGCCACCGGGCACGCCAGCGACGAGAGATGGATCGGCACCATGGGCGTGGCGCGCTTCCATGCCGAGGCCCTTGCGCCGGGACAGTTCATCCCGGAGCCCACCGCCGCGCTCTGCCTGGCGGCGGCGCCGCTCCTGCTCCGCCGGCACCGCCCCGAGGCCTGAGGCACTTGATCTGGCAGTCCGCCCCCGCTTACTGATGTCCCCCGGTCAGCACGCCCTCACGTTCCGCCTCGGGCCATGAAACCGGGGCGGGTTCAGGCGAGCTGAATGGGACGTACCGGCCCTGTTTCGACCCTCGCTCGAGACCGGCGTGCTCTGATATCGGCGGTACCGGCCACACCCGAACCTACGGCACGTTCAAGAGGAATGTGAACGCCACAAGGCAGGGCGCCATTCCAGGCGGGCCGAAGGTCATGACCAGGGACGGTGCCGGCACAGAACTACGGCTTTGAAGGCTGCGTCCACACCTGGAAGCTGGTTGCTACCCTCTAAATCAGCCGAACCTGACCCGCCTGCGAGGCGGTTCACGACATCTGCGTCTTGCCCAGCATGAACCAGTACACTCTCCGACAGACCATCATGCCGACGGCCTACACGCGGGGTGTTCCGGCGGCACGCGAAGCGAAGTGAACGCAGCTACCATCACATCCGGAGTACAACCAGTCATCACGCCCGGCAGAAGCTCGGGCCCGGGTACGACTAACTTATACTCGACTGCTTCTGGTTCGACTCGGCCGGCTGCTTCCGGGCTTCCTGCAGCTCCCGCCACACGTCCTCGAGCAGTTCCCCAAGGCCCTGGCGGGTCGCCCCGCTGATCGCGTGGATCGTCTCGCCTGGCAGCGCATCGCGCACGGCCTGCAGGTGGGCGTCGTCCTCCAGCAAATCGAGCTTGTTTACGGCGATCACCTGCCGCTTCTCGGCGAGCTTCGGGCTGTAGGTTTCCAGCTCCCGGCGGATGGTCCAGTAGTTGTCCACCGGGCTCTTTTCGTTGGCCGGGTACAGCTCCACGAGGTGGATGATGATCTTGCACCGCTCGATGTGCTTGAGGAACTCGTGCCCGAGCCCGGCGCCCTGGGCGGCACCTTCGATGAGCCCGGGGATGTCCGCCATCACGAACCGGCGCTCCGGGTCGAGTTCCACGATGCCCAGGTTCGGGGCGAGCGTGGTGAACGGGTAGTCGGCCACCTTCGGCCGGGCGGCGGAGCAGGCGGAGATCAGCGTGCTCTTGCCCGCGTTCGGGAAGCCGGCCAGGCCCACGTCCGCCATGAGCTTGAGTTCCAGCCGGAGGTTGCGTTCCTGTCCTGGTTCACCCGGCTCGGCGTGCTGGGGGGTCTGGTTGACGCTGGACTTGAAGTGCACATTGCCCCGCCCGCCCCGGCCGCCCTTGGCCACGGTCACCAGCTTGCCCGGCTCGTCCATGTCCGCGATGAGCAGCTCGTTGTCCAGGTCGTGCACGAGGGTGCCGACGGGCACTTTTACGAGCATGTCCTCGCCGGTTTTGCCGGTGCACTTCTGGCGGGAGCCTTTTTCGCCGTGCTCGGCGCGGTAGTGGTGTCGGCCGGCGAAGTCCAGGAGGGTGTTCGTCTCCGGGTCGGCCACGAAGATGATGGACGCGCCGTGCCCGCCGTCGCCTCCGTCGGGGCCGCCTTTGGGGACGTACTTTTCTCTTCGGAATGAGCGACTGCCGTCGCCGCCGTTGCCGGCTTTTACGTGAATGGTGGCTTCGTCGACGAACATCTGGGGCATGATACGCCCAAACGCCGCCCGATGCCGGGTCGTCCGCGTGGGGAGCTTGGGGTGTGCCCGGACAGGGCTGGGCCGGGCGGCTTCGGTCGTGCCAGGCCGCAGTTGGCCCGGCGGTTCCGGACGTGATAAGATTTCCCGCCGGGCAGGAGTGGCGAAATTGGCAGACGCGCAGGATTTAGGTTCCTGTACCGCAAGGTGTGTGGGTTCGAGTCCCTCCTCCTGCATTTTCTTTCCGTACCCGTATCTTCCCTCAGCACCGAGGCCGGCCATGAAACTCCGACACGCCCTCGTCATCGCCGCGGCGACCTTTGTAAGCCTTTCGCCCTTCGTCCGGGCTGACACCATCCGCATCGGCGGCATCGAGTACGACGGCAAGGTCCAGCGCATCGAGAACGGGCTGCTCTACTACACCGTCAACGACCGCCGAACCGACCCCCGCCTGCTCCAGGAGGTCGACTTCATCCAGATTGACGGCCAGACCCGCTTTAACGAAGCCGAAATGGCGTTCCACGAAGGCAATTTCGCCAAGGCCGTCACCGGGTACGACAACGTGCTGCGGAACGCCCGCGACGGCTGGCAGCCGCTTTACGTCAGCCGGCGGCTGCTCCAGGCCGCCGACGAGGTCGGGCAGTTCGACGCCGCGGCCCGTGCTTACGCGACCCTGGCCCGCCTCGACGCCGACGCCGCCACCCGCATGAAGCCCAAGCTGCCCGCCGCGGGCAGCCAGTTCCTCCCCGAGGCCGCCCGCACCCTCGAAGCCGCCTACAGCCGCGACCTGCCGGATGCCACACGCCGGGCCATCCTCTCGCTCCTGCTGGACGTTCAACGTCAGGCCGGCGACGCCCAGGCCGCGGCACAGACGCTCGACCAGCTCGTCTCCGTCGGCGGGGCAACCGCCGAGCTTTCCACCCGCGAACAGGCCAGCCTCCGGCTCAGCCAGGCGTCAGTCGCACTGACGAACGAACAACCCGCCGAGGCTGCCAAGCAAATAAACGACAACGCCGCCCTCTTCACCGAGTCCGACCAGCAGGCTGAGGCACTTTTCGTCCTCGCCGAGTCCAAACGCCGCCTCGCCGACGAAGGCGACCGCCCGGCGATGCTCGACGCGGCCCTGGCGTACATGCGTGTGGTCGCCCACTTCAGCAACGACCCGGGCCGCCCGCGCGTCGGCGAGAGCCTGCTCCGCACCGCCCAGATCCACGAAACACTGGGCGAACGCGACGCCGCCCTGAAGCTCTACCGACAGATCGCCCGGGAATTCGCCCAAAGCCCCGCCGGTGCCCAGGCCAAGGAGGCCATCGCACGGCTCGAGCCGCCGACGCCCGCCTCGAACGACAACGCCGGCTAAACCGGCAAACCCCCGGGCATACCCTCGCTTACCCCGGCTTACTCTGGTTCACCTTTGCCTCCGGGCCCCTGCTTACGAGCCCAAAACCCCGAAATCTCCCATGATCGAAAGCCGTTTCGTCAAACTCCTGATGGTCGTGCTGCTCGGCGGCCTGATGGTCGTCTTCATCCTGCCCCCGGCCGTCACTGAAATGCTCGGGCAGTCCGTCACCAACACCGAAGTCGGTACGGCGTACGGGCAGACCGTCATGCCGGAGGAGGTCTTGCAGGCCGAGGGCATCTGGCAGTTCGCCCAGCAGCTGGTCGTGCCGGCCGGGCCTTTCGAGCAGTTCTTCGCCCGCGCCCAGGGGGGCGAGGCACAGGTCGTCGCCTACCCCATCCGCATGATGTCCACGGCGCTGGAGCGGCTTCTAGACCCGGGCCGGCTCGTTTACGAGCCGCGCGACCCCGAGGCCCTGGCCGCCGCCTATGCCCTGAACGCCGAGTTCCTCCGGGACCCCCTGCTGGTTCACCTGCTGATGGCCGGCTCCGCCCGCCAGGGCGTCGGGCAGGCCGTTAGCCCCGCCGAGGTCGCCGACCTGCTCTCGACCGTCCAGTTCGCCCGGCCC
>JBHJOM010000066.1:0-65287 GCA_050329715.1 Phycisphaerae bacterium | reverse complement strand
CCGCGGTTAACGCCGCGGGCGGCCTTTCACGTCTTGTTCAAACCGGCGGTTCCCCGCCGCCCGAACTGTCACCTGCGGAGGTGTCTCATGCGTCGGTCAAGCAAAGCGTTCACGCTCGTCGAGCTGCTGGTCGTCATTGCGATCATCGCACTGCTCATTTCCATCCTGCTGCCGTCGGTGCAGAAGGCTTACGCGGCGAGCAGGCAGGTGCAGTGCATGAGCAACATGCGGCAGATCGGCACGTTCTTTTTCATGTATTCCCAGGAGTTTGACGGTAACTATCCGTTGGCCTACGGCCAGCCCGGCTGGCCGAACTTCAACAAGCTCTTCCCGTCAGGAGGGGCATCCATGATCTGGTGGGTCGGCTCATTCAAGCAGGCGGGGTATATCAGCTCCGATAGGCTACTCTGGGCCAGCGACAAGCCGTTCTTCCGCAACGACCCGTACCTCGTCTGTCCGGAAGCTCCTTTTCAGGATCCGGACGTCGATATTCCCGACAGCGTCTACGGCGTGCCGCTGGGATACGGCTCGGCCTCGCAATACTTCGGCGGCACAGCCGGCCCGGCCAGCAATCACGCCGTTTCATGGACGCGGGCGGTGCAGATCCGCAACGCGTCGGACAAGATCGGCATGCTCGAGCACCAGGGGCAGCAGCGAGGCTTCACCCGGCTGAGCAGCACCGACTCCTCCGCCGGCTCGCCGCGATGGTCCGTCCCGTGGGCACCCAACGGCCGCCGGCTGGCCCGCCACCCGAACGGGGGCAACTTCTTCTTCGCCGACGGCCATGTCGAGCTGATCATCACCGACGAGTTCGCCCAGATGGCCGCCGGTGCCAGCACGACCACCGTCCGCCGACGGTTTACGGCCAACTGAGCTTTGCCCGCATGCCACACCCGAGCGGCCGGATGTCGAAATCTGCCCTTCACCCCGGACTTCAACTTACAGAGGAAGCAATGACGTACAGGACCGAATTTAAGCTGCGCGCGTTGCGTGCCTCCGCCTTCTGGCCCGTGGGTGTTGCCGGCGGGTCTCATGTCGCGTCTCTGGCGGTGGCGTTCGCCGTGACCATGGTCACGTCCGCCGCCTTCGCCGGTGCGACGCAGCCCGAACAGCCGCTCGCCTTCCCCGACGACGCCCGCCTCGTGAACGTCGTGACCGAATACGGCGCCACGCCGAACGACGACAAGGACGACACCGCCGCCATCCAGGAGGCGTTCGAGCAGAACAAGGGCAACGGCAGCATCATTTACCTCCCGCCGGGCGAGTACATCATCAGCGACACCATCCGCTGGCGCGGCCGGGCGAGCGACAACATCCTCCAAGGTGCCGGCCCGGGGTACACCGTCATTCGACTCGTCGATAACGCCCCCGGCTTCGACGACCCGAAGAAGCCCAGGAGCATGTTCTGGACCGGCAGCGCCCCGGCACAGCGGTTCCGCAATGCCGTCCGGGACCTGACCATCGACGCCGGCGACGGCAACCCGGGTGCCGTCGGCCTCACGTTCACCGCCAACAACCAGGGCACCGTCAACAACGTCGTCATCCGCTCCGGCGAGGACGGCACGAGCCCGGGTGCCGTCGGCCTGGCGCTCGACGAGCCGGAGGTCGGCCCGCTGCTGGTCCGTAACGTGACGGTTCTCGGCTTCGACATCGGCGTCCGCGTGCGGCACACGGTCAACTCGGTCACACTCGAACACATCGAGCTCAGCGGCCAGCGCGAGGCGGGCATCGACAACTTCAACAACTACGTCTTCGTCCGAAAGCTGGCCAGCCGCAACGCCGTGCCGGCCGTGGTCAACGCCGGGAAGGACGGCATCATCACGCTTATCGACAGCCGGCTGGAGGGCATCGGCGACGCCGAAGGCCGCTCCGCGATGCTCAACCGCAACGCCCGCGCCGTGCTCTTCGCCCGCAATGTCGAGGTGGCGGGTTACGCCCAGGCCGTCAGCGGCGAGGCCGTGGAGACGGTGCCGACCGGGCACATCGACGAGTGGGTCTCCGGCCCGCGGCTCTCGCTCTTTCCGGGCGAGATGCGCACGCTGAACCTGCCCGTCCGCGAGACGCCCGCCGTCCCGCACGACCCGCTGGAGCAGTGGGCCAGCCCGATTCACTTCGGCGGGCTTCCCGGCGACGGCGAGGACGACACCGCCGCCATCCAGAAGGCGATCGACAGTGGTGCGACGACGATCTACCTGCCGCGGGCAAAGGAGAGCAGCAACCCGAACGACCCCGGCCGCAAAGGCAGCTACGAGATCAGCGACACGATCTACATCCGCGGCAACGTGCGTCGTATCGTGGGGCTCGAGGCGAAGCTCGAAGTCATGAAAAACATGCACGAGACGCCGGAGAAGCCGATCTTCGTCTTCGAGGACGGCGCCCACCCCGTCGTCGTCATCGAGCGGCTGAAGTTCTCCTTCGACCGCTTCCCGAACCCCACGTTCGTCCACCGCGCCGAGCGGGACCTGGTCATCAGCAGCTTCTCCGAAGTCAGCAACACGCGGCACGAAGGCACCGGCACGCTCTTCATGGACGACGTCGTCGGCTCGCCCGTCACCCTGTCGCCCGGCGCGACGCTGTACGCCCGGCAGTTCAACCTCGAAGGGGGCGACTTCAAGTTCATCAACGACGGCGGCACGGCCTGGATCATGGGCATCAAGACCGAATGCCGCGCACCCGTCGCACTCACCAAAAACGGCGGCACGACCGAGATCATCGGCGGGCACCTGTACAAGTGCGTCGAGCAGGGTGTGGACAAGGTCGCCTTCGTCGTCGAGGACGCGAAGATGAGCCTCGCCGGCGTGGCCGAGTACGTCTGGGACCCGAAGTACGCCACGCACACGCTCGTGCAGGAGACCCGCGACGGCAAGACAAAGACGCTGACCAAGCACGAGGTGCCCGAGCACGGCAACGCCGCCTCGCTGCCGCTGGTCGCCTGCTTCCCGACCGACGTCAAGGGCCAGGCCCCCGGCGAACCGCGTGTGAGTGTGCTGGAGCAGTCCGGCGGGTCGATCCTCCTGGGCTTCGAGGCCGACGACGCCGACGGCGACCTCGTCGGCTTCGAGGTCCGTCGCGGCGACAAGCACCTGGGCCGGCACGTCGCCAGCGCCCGGGACCGCGGGCTTGCGCCGTCCACCCGCTACACCTACACCGTGACCGCGTACGACCGCTTCGGCAACACGTCCACACCAGTCGAGTTCACCGCCACCACGCCGGGCGACACGGTGCCGCCGTCGCGTCCCGAGAACTTCCGCGCGCTGAAAGTGACCGACCAGCGCGTGCTGCTGGCGTGGCGTGGCTCGAGTGACGAGATCGGCGTGGCCGGCTACGCCGTCGAGCGCACCGACGCCGCCGGCGAGGCCGCCGTGCTCGGCAAGCAGCCGGGCACCGAGTTCAACGACGACAAGGTCATCAAGGGCACGACTTACACCTACCGCATCTACGCCTACGACGACGCCGGCAACCGCTCTGAGCCGGGCGTGCTCGAGGTGCCCGTGCCGAGCCACCCGCCGTACGAGCTGACGCAGGAGGCCGAACGTTTCGCGAAGCACGCCGGCAACGTTCAGAAGAACTGGTACATCTTCAACCTGCACGGCGGCTGCTGGATGCTCTACCCGGATTTGGAGCTCGGCCGCGACAAACCGTTCGACCAGATTTCAATCCGCTACGGCACGCCGAACGACCGCGGCGGGTCGATCATCAAGGTCGTCGTCGATCCGGTCATCGAGGAGGTGAACGGCAAGCACCGCATCGTCGACGGCGAGCAGGTGGCCGAGTTCGTCGTGCAGGGCACCGGCGGCTGGGGCGACTTCCAGACGTTCACGCAGCCGATGTCGCTGAACAAGGGTGGCGTGCGGCAGGTGGCGCTGCTGATCGAACGGGGTGATGCCAAACACCCCAATGCGCTGGTGAACATCGACTGGTTCCGAGTCGGCTACGCGGAGCCGCCCGCGAGCGAGTGACCCCACCGGCGGCTCGGGGGCGGCTCGGGGGCGGGTCGGGGGCCGGGTCGGCATCCGGGTCCGGGCCCTTCAGGCGTACAGCGACTGGTACTTCTTCGCCTCGTCGCCCCACTGCTCGCGGAGCACGGCCGCCGAGGCACCCCGGCCGGTGGCTTCCAGCCGTTCCAGGTACTCGAAGAAGCCGACCGGGCCGGGCTGACCCTGCATCCTGACGTTGGCGTGGAACGGCCCGCCCTCGGCGAGCACGCGAACCATCGGGTCGGACTTGTCCGGGTAGCCCATCGCCGCGACCTTCGCCATCTGCTCGTCGTGCCAGCCCAGCAGCCGGTAGCCGGCCTCACGGCAAATCTCCGGGTTCGCCCCGGCCACATTGTTCAGCTCCTGCGGGTCGGTCTTCAGGTCGAAGAGCATCTCCTTCGGCCAGCAGTGGAAGCCGTCGTGGTAGGTCCGCATGTAGAGCCAGTCTCCCATGCGCACGCTCCGCTGACAGACGTGGGCACACTGGCTGATGACCAATTCCTCGCGTCCTGCATCAACGCCATTTTTGAGGGTGTCGGCGTAGCTTTTGCCGTCCCAGATGGGGCATCGGGCGATCAGGTCGTCCCGGCCGAGCATCTGCAGGCACGTGGGGGCGAAGTCCAGGTTGTAGTGGAGGCCCTCATCGACGTGGCCCTGCTTGGCACCCGGCCATTTGATGATCATGGGCACGTTGCAGGTGACGCGGTCGGCGGTGCCGTGCTCGCCCCAGATGCGGAGTTCGCCCATGTTTTCGCCGTGGTCCGCGGAGATGATGATCGCCGTCTCGTCGTAGACGCCGGCCTTTTTCAGCATCGCCACAATCTGCGCGATCATGTCATCGACGTAGCGGATGGCGGTGTCGTAGCCGTCGTAGGCTTTGCGGGCGCCGGCCATGTCGGTGACGGTGCCGGGGTGGCGCGAGAACTTCGGGTCTTCGCGGCCGTGGTACATGCCGTAGTCCTGACAGGAGTGCGGGCCGGGCTGTTTCACCTGGCGTGCCACTTCTTCTTCGGTGAGCCAGTCGGGCAGGGGTTCGTCCTTGAACGGGTCGCCGTAGTCCGCCGGGACGCGGTACGGGGTGTGCACGTCCCAGTAGTTGATGTGCAGGTACCAGTTGTCCTCGGCGGCGTGTTCGTCGAGCCACTTGCTGACGACGGGCTGCACCTGCTCGGCGGACTCCATGCCGCCGCCACCT
Source organism: Phycisphaerae bacterium (assembly GCA_050329715.1). Lineage (GTDB taxonomy): Bacteria > Planctomycetota > Phycisphaerae > Tepidisphaerales > Tepidisphaeraceae > DAIOTR01. Next base: position 60,115 of record JBHJOM010000066.1, on the reverse strand, counting down.
GTATTGTGAATCTCGTTGAAGCCGGCGTAGAAGTGCCACGCGGCGTGACGCTGGCCGAACGGGCTGATCATCGCCGTGTGCATCCCGGCGTGCTGCAGTTGCCGGGCGAAGCCCTGGGTGTCGAAGTGGTCGCGGAAGCTTCGGTCGGGCCCCTCGACACGCGGCTGGGCGGCCGTGCCGCCGTGGCCCACCACGCCGGTGTTGATCCCGAACCGCCCGGAGTAAAACGCCGTGCGGCTCGGCAGGCAGGGTGCATCCGGCGCGTAGACGTTGGTGCAGCGGACGCCCTCGGCGGCGATGCGGTCGATCGTGGGGCTGGTGTTGCGGTGGTAGCCGTAGCAGCCCAGGTGCCAGGGGGTCAGTGCGTCGAGGTCGAGGTAAAGGATTCGCATTGCCCCGGACTCTAGCGGACATCGGATGCCTGCAAAAGTGCCGAGGAAAGCTCACCCGCGGCCATCAGCCCAGGTTCTGGTCCACCCACTGGCAGATCGCGTGGTAGAGCAGCTGGTGGACCTCCTGAATGCGCGCGGTCGTGTCGGACGGCACGAGGAACTCCACGTCGCACTGGCCTTTCAGGGCCCCGCCGTCCTTGCCGAGGAACGCCAGGGAACGCAGCCCGGCCTTCTTCGCCTCGTCGACGGCGGCGACGCAGTTGGGGCTGTTGCCGCTGGTGCTGAAGACGACCAGCACGTCACCCGGCCGGCCGAGGGCTTCGACCTGCCGGGCGAAAACCTTCTCGTAGCCGAAGTCGTTGCCGCAGCAGGTGAGGACGGTCGGGTCGGTGAGTGCGATCGCGGCGAAGGCCCGGCGGTTTTTCTGGTAGCGGACGACGAGTTCCTCGGCGAAGTGCATCGCGTCCGCCGCCGAGCCGCCGTTGCCGGCGATCAGCAGCTTGCCGTGCCCGGCCCAGCAGTCGGCCAGGAGCTGGCAGGCGGCGTCGAAGTCGTCGCAAAGGGATTTTGCCCGGTCAAGGGCGTCGGCGGCTTCGTCGATCGCCTCCAAAAGGGGGCTCTTGCGGTTGCCGGCGGGGTTGTCGGATGGTGGGTTGGGTGTCATTTGCAGTCCACGAGGTTATGGCGATCCGGGCTTGAGACAAAGCAGAGCCCTGCGAGAAGCGGCCGATAAGGGGCGAAACCTTCGTATCAATCTCCTTTTGATGGTCACCGGCAAAAACTGCCTGCGGCAAATTCAGCAGGTTTGTGGTTCGCCCGATCAAAATCGTGCCCGGGAGGAGAACAACTTGCTCACATCAGCGACAAGGGCTTGTCGCGGGGCGGTTGCAGTGCCTGGGCGGGGTTTTACCGGTACTGGCGATGGGGTCCAGGCCGGGAAAGAAGGGCATGATGAGTGTAGTGATCCGAGCAACGCGGCGAACAAGGCACCGTGCGGATATGTCGAGCCTGGTGACACCGTTCTATTACCAGCTCGATGGTAACAACGACGGCCCCTTCACGCCGACGCTACCCAATTTAGGACGGGACGATTCCGACAAACGCCGCAGCGACCGACAGCTCGCCGGCGGATGCATCTTCCAGGCGGCACACGTCCGCCGGCATGCGGCCGAGATGTTCCAGGCCCACCTGCACGACGTCTCGCTGCACGGGCTGGGCTTCGTCTGTACGGCCGGGCTGAACCGCGGCGAAAGCTTTACGCTCGCCGTGCCAATCGGGCCTGAGATCCTGTTCGTGGCCTGTCGCGTCGTCCACTGCGACGAGCCGACCCGGCGGGGTGTCGACCACCTGAGCGACGGCCCGCCCGTACAACGCTTCGTCGGTGCCGAGTTCACCGCCGTCTGCGAGCCGAACCACGCCCGCCTTCGCGAGCCCAGCACGATTCAGCGCGAGCTGATTTTCGATGCGGCCATGCAGCGGACCAGTTGCCTCAGGCTCCAGCCGAACTGACAAACGCCGACGCCGTGAATGACGGCGTACTCAACGCCAGGTTTCCCGACGCCGGCCGGTGCACGAGCGGTCTGTACGCAGCCGTTCAGATCGCCTCGTGTGCCGGCCGGCGCGGTGCCTTGCCTTGCTGCGTCGGGAAGCTCTGCAGGTAGCTGATCCACATCATCGAGAGCCCGACGGCGTACGCGCCCTGGATCAGCAGGTCCATGTAGTAGGTCGTCGGCGGGATGTGGTACTTCTCGACGCTGACGCCCTGGTACGTCACGCACTTGATCGGGTCGGTGTGGCCAAGCAGGCTCACCTCGACCTCGATGGGCTTGTACAGCCCGATCTCGCGGTCGCCTTCAGTCTTTCGGCCGACCTTCAGGTCCAGGATGCGGGCGTCGGCGTCGGTGAGTTCGTAGAGTGCGCCCGAGACGTACTTGCCGGCGTCGTACTCAATGTCGGCCGTGCCGCCGCCCCAGAACTCGCTGAAGACGGGGAAGCAGAGCCGGTAGTTCTCCAGCACGGCCGCCCGGGGGTTGCGCAGCACGGGCGACTTGTGCCCGTACGGACGGCACCATTCGTGAACCGCCTTGGCATTGAGATTGGAGCCGTAGGCAAAATACAGCATGTGGTCGGTCGTTCCGGTTGTTCTCGCGTCGGTGCGGTTCCTTACCAAAGCCGCCTCCGACGCCTGACGATGGTACGGCCGACACGCCGAATGTAAACGGCATCACGGGCCGACAGCCTCAGGCCAGCGCCGGGCACACTTGCCGCAAACCTGGCGTTAACGCCCCGTATGCCGCTCGTTCCGGGCCAGTGGCGCGAGGTACGCCGATTTAGGAATCACGACTGTACCTGCGTCGCCGGCTGGGACACACTAGCGGCATGACCACGATCCTCCTTGGAAGCATTCTTCTGGAGCGGAACCGGTGGGCGAAAGACCGCGCCGCCTCGATCGACGTCGCCGCCTGGGCCGAGCGGGCCCGACAGGCCGGGTTCGACGGGCTGGAGGTCTGGGAGAACCACGTCCGCCGTGGTGCCGAAGAAGTCGGCGAGCGGCTCGCCGCCGGCGGCACCCCCGTTCCGGTCTTCAACAGCTACGCCACCTGCCGTCAGGCCGGCGCAGACGACCGCGCCGCCGCCGCCGACTGGGCTAGACGCCTCAAGTGCCGCTACGTGAAGTTCAACTTCTCCAACGACGAGGAGACGCTCGACGAGGAGATCGCCAACCTCGCCGAATGGAAGAAGCAGATGGCCCCGGCCATCCCACTCTGCGAGGCGCACCCCCACACCGCCGCCGACACGCCGGAAAAGGCCCGGGCCGTGCTCGACGCCGGTGCCGACGGGCTGTGCGACTTCATCATGCACCCGTTCCTGCTGACGCCCGAGGAGATCGGTGCGTGGTTCGACGTGCTCGGCAGCCGGATCGTTCACCTGCACAGCCAGGCCCGCACGCCGACGCCCGACTCGCCGGACTTCATCCGCCTGGAGACCGAGCGCGACCGCATCATCGCCAACTTGGACCTGGTGCGTTCGCTGGGCTTTGACGGCTCGATCACGGTGGAGTTCACCGCCGGCGTAAGGGACCGCGACACACCCACCAACGAGCTTTGGGACAGCGCCCTGGCCGACCTGAAGCTGCTGCAGGACTGGCGCAAGGGCTAGGCTGCTTATCGAGAACCCTGCGAAATTGACCGCGAACCCGTCCCGGCCATAATGCCGCCGGCGGAACGGTTGGCCACGAACGACGCCCGCGTCGGGCGTTCGGGGTCTTCATCGGGGTGCCTTGCGGGAGTGTCTCACGTTGGGTCTGACGCGTCGGGCCATCGCAGCAAGCGTACCTGCTCTCGTGGCGGCGTTGCCGGCGTTCGTCATGCCCGCCGTCGCCTGGGCACAGGCCCCGTCCGATTACACCCCGCCCTCTGATTCCCCGCCGGCCGCCGCCGACCGCACCCGCGCCCAGAGCGACTTCCTCGAGATCCGCACGGACCTGGTCTACAGCTGGAACCGCGACGGCAGCGTCGTGCTTGAGCTGCCCGCCGACGTCGAACTGACCTTCGACCGCGCCACCCTCCGTGCCGGCCGGGGCGTGCTGTTCATCGAGCCGCTGCCCGGCGGCGGCGAGGCCCGCCGCCTCCGTGCCGTGCTGCTGGACGGCGTGGAACTCGTCCACCAGCAGGCGACCCGGACGGACGACACGCTGGTCGTCGAAGCGGTGATCGAAGGCCCCGTCCGACTGGCCAGCAACCGGCGCATCGCACAGGACCGCAGCGGCAGCGCACTGTTCCGCCGGGCACTGGCGCAACTCGAACGCGAAAGCCCCCCACCCGCGGCACCGCCCACGGCACCGCAGCCCGCCGCACCGGCTCTGGACGCACCGGCCCCCCTGTCGCCCGAGCCCCCGTCGCCCGAGCCCCTGTCGCCCGAGCCCCTGTCGCCCGAGCCCCTGCCGCCCGAGCCCCTGCCGCCGCCTCCCCTGTCGCCGGCGGCGTCGCCGGTCGTTTTCCGCGCCGGGCAGGTCGAAACCACACGCACCGACGAGGGCTTCATCGCCGTCGTCCTCACCGGCGACGTCACCATCATCCGCAAGCAGCCCGACGGGCAGTTGCTCGAACTCCAGGCCGACCGCGGCGTGCTCTACACCACCCTCACCGCGCTTGCCGACCTCCAGGCCGAGGGCGGGCAAAATCGCGTGGAGTCGGCCGTCGAGGCGGCGTACCTCGAGGGGGGCGTGCGCGTGCTCGTCACCCCGGCGGCCCGCACCGAAAGCGAGCTGCGCCTCCGTGCCGACCGCGTCTACTATGCGTTCGCCACCGACCGCGCCGTGCTGACCGACGCCGTGCTCCACACCACCGACCCGAGGCTGGGCATCCCCGTGACGGTGCGTGCCCAGACCGTCCGCCAGCTTTCCCAGGGCGAAATCGAAGCCCGCACAGCACGCCTGAGCACCAGCAGCTTCTTCAACCCGAGCTACGAGCTGGCCTCGGACCGCATCTTCATCCGCCGGCTGCCCGGCGGCGGCGGCACGCCCTTCTCCGCCGCCAACAACACCCTGCGGGCCTACGGCGTGCCGTTCTTCTACTTCCCCTACGTCGCCGGCAATGCCGACGTCTCGGGCCTGCCGCTGCGCAGCTTCGGGCTGGGCAACAGCCGCTCGTTCGGCTTCGGCGTCCTCACGGAGTTCGGCCTCTTCGAGACCCTCGGCGTGCAGGCCCCTGAGGGCGTCGACGCAAGCTACAAGCTCGACTACTTCTCCGACCGCGGCTTCGCCGGCGGCCTCGATGCCACCTACCGCGGCGGCTTCATCGGCGAGGACACCCGCCAGCCCTGGACCTACGAAGGCCGCTTCACCAGCTACGGCGTCATCAACGACGACGGCCTGGACCAACTCGGCGGCACACGCTTCCGCGTCGACCCGGACGAGGACTTCCGCTACCGCGCCAGCCTCCAGCACCAGAGCTTCTTCCCCAACGACTGGCAGTTCCAGGCGTCCGGCGGCCTCGTCTCCGACCCGACGTTCCTCGAAGAGTGGTTCGAGCGCGACTTCGACACCGGCCTGACCGAAGACCTGCAGCTCTACCTCAAACGCCAGCGCGGCACCGAGGCGGCCACGGGACTCGTCGTCTGGAACTGGAACGACCAGGTCACCCGCGCCGACCAGTTTCAGAACTACTTCACCCCCTCGGGCCTGGGCCCGCAGTTCGCCGACCCGGCCGGGCCGCCCTTCGAGACGCTGAGCAACTTTACCGTCGAGCGCCTGCCGGAAATCGGCTACCGCCGCCTCGGCGAGCCGCTCGGCGAGGACTTCACGTTCTACTCCACCACCACGCTGGCGAACCTGCGGTTCAAGGAAGTCGACGACCCGCTCACCGGCGGCTTCGGGTATGCGTTCAACCCGGGCAACCCGCGGCTCGGGCGTGTCGGCGGCCTGCCGGGCGTGCCGGCCGTCGGCTACACCGGCACCACCGACGACTTCGTCGTCCGCTTCGACACCCGCAACCAGATCGACTGGCCGATCGCCCTGGGCGGCAGCGCCAAGGCCGTGCCGTACGTGCTCGGCCGCCTGACGAGCTACTCGGACAGCCCCGACTCCGGGGGCGTCAACCGCCTGCTGGCCGGGGCCGGCGTGCGGTTCAGCTCGCAGTTCTGGCGGACGTACGAAAGCCTCTACAGCAAGCTGCTGGACGTTGACCGTGTGCGGCACGTCGTCGAGCCGCGGGTGGACCTCTTCGCCGCCGTCTCCGGCGAGGAACGCGAGGACGTTTACATCTTCGACCAGGACGTCGGCGGCGCAAGCGCGATCTCGGCGATCAACTTCGGCGTCAACCAGCGCTGGCAGACGAAACGCGGCGGCCCGGGCCGGCTGCGGACCGTGGACGTCTTCACCCTCGACGCCAGCATCACCTACTTCGGCGACGAGCCGGACGAGCCGGTGGGCTTTGACATCGCCCGCCAGGGCGGGTTCCCCCTCACCGCCGACGGCTTCCGCGGCCTCTACTTCAGCAGCCTGCCCGAGGCCAGCCTCCCGCGCGACCACGCCCGGGCCTTCGCCACCTGGCGCGTCAGCGACACCACCGTGCTGCTGGGCGACGTAAACTACAACCTGGACGCCGCCCGCCTCGCCACCGCCGCCGTGGGCCTGGCCGTGGAACGGGGCGACCGCATCCGTTATTTCCTGGGCGGAAATTACACCGGGGAGATCAACTCCACCGTCGGCAACGTCGCCTTCGAGTACCGCATCAGCGAGAAGTACCAGGCCCAGCTGGCCACGAGCGTGAACTTCGGCGACGAGACGAACACCGCCAGTACCCTGACCCTCGTACGACGGTTCGACGGCTTCATCGTCACCGGCGGCTTCTACCTGGACAACCTCGAGGACGAAGGGGGCATCAAGTTCAGCATCACCCCGACGGGCTTCGGCTACGAGTTTGACAGTGTCAACTTCTTCCAGGGCGGCCGACGGCGCTAAAACCCGGCGGAAGCTCTGTCGCAGGCCGTTCCCGCCGAACGCAACGGCCCGCCGGCGTGCGACTCCCATTTCAGGAGCGCGAACACCGGCGGGCGTTGCTGGCGGGGGTTGCTGTCGGGCGTTGCTGTCGGGCGTTGCGTTGGCAACCGGCTGTCGGGTTACTTGTTCACCGGAGCGTCGCCGGTATCGGCACCGTTGCCGGCACCCGACGGAGTCTCGCCCGACGGGGTTTCGCCGGCTGGGGTTTCGTCCGAGGCCGGGCGGGCCTCGTTGCGTTCGGCGGCGTCACGCATTTGGCGGCGGTTCTCGGCACCGACCTCCTCGCCGGCCGCACCCGGCTCGTAGAGGCGCGTCGGCTCACGCTCGATCACCGGGCGGTCGAGTGTCGGGCTGTTCATCTGCAGGGCGAACTGCACCCGCCCGGCCGATTCGGCCCGTGCGACCACCGTCCACGTCGCCTCGTCACCCGGCTGGATCGTGATGCCGGCGAAATCGAGTTGCTGCCCTTCGGCCTGCACGTCCGAGTCACCCTCGGCGCGGACGAACGCCATTTGCTCAGGCAACTGGGCCGTCAGCCGGACATCCGCCTCGGCGGCGGTGCCCTCGTTGGTGACCTTCACGAGGTAGCGCGTCTCCTGGCCGATCTGCACGGGGTCCTGCCCGTCGACGACCTCAAGCTGAAGCGCCGCGATGCCCAGGATCTCGGTCTGGGCCGTGGCGACTACGTCATCAACCTTCTCGCAGAAGGCTTCGGCAGTGGCCGTCAACTCGAGGGTGCCCTCTTCGTTGCCGCTCATCGCGGTGATGTTGTAGGTCCGGCTCTGGCCCGGCTCCAGCGCGGGAATCGGGCGGGACGAAAGGTCCTGCCTGGCACCCGGGGCTTGCAGTTGCAGCGTCGTGGCCTGGCTGGGGGCGTCGCCGGTGTTGCGCACGGTGACGCGGTAGTTGACACTCTGGCCGATGTACTCGGCGTCGGGTGCCTCGATGCTCACCGCAAGCTCCGCCTCCCGAACGGCGGTCTGCACCATGGCGCTTCGGCTTTCATCCCCGGCGGAGCGGGCGATCGCACGGCTCTGGTACTCGCCCGGCTCGCGGGCTTCAAGCTGCACGTCGAACGACTGGCTCTGCCCCGCGGCCAGCGCGCCGATCGTCCGCGTGATGACCCGCTTGCCGTCGGCGGTCACCAGCCCGGCGGGAAGCTCGTCGCGGACCTGCACGTTCTCCGCAGTGCCGCTGCCGGTGTTGGTCACGGTGTACGTGTACGTGAAGCCCTGGCAGAAGACGACCTCCTGCGGGCCCTCCTTGCGGATCTGAAGCTCCGGGTTCACGACGGCCACTTCGAGGCAGAGCGTCGGCTGGTAGCTCACGCCCAGGCAATTGCGGATGAGCCCGGCCTCGTCGATTGTGCCGGAAACGCTCCTGGTCATCGTTTCGTTCGGCGGCAGCGTGCCGACGGACAAGAGCGACTGCGGCTGCATCTGCCCCCCGGGGCCGCCGTAGTTCAAGACGGCAACCTGATGAAGCGGTGCGTCGGTAAGGTTGGTGAGCGTCAGCTCGTAGGTGAACTCCTCGCCGGCGCGAACCTCATCTGGCCCATTCGCCTCGAGCAGAATGGCACTGGTCTGGCGGTCGCTCGTGGGGAAGGCCAGGGCGTTCATGCCTGACGCGGCGTCGGACTGCTGGTTGTTCGCGGCCATGGCGCTGCCTGAGGAGCCGGGGCTACTGCTCGAGCCGTCGCTGCGGACGGTGGTGCCGTCCTGTGCGCAGCCGGCCAGGGCGAGCACGGCGGCCGCGGCGAGTGGGGTGAATGCACGAATGGGTACCATCGGAAGCTCCTTCGGAAGAGGTGAATCGGACAAGATGCGATACCGCAGCGGGCTGCAAATTGGCTTCCGAAGGGCGCTTATGCGCGCATTTTCCTGAACGTGAGGGCCGACCGGCCACGGCCTGAGCCCCCCGGCGGCCGCGGGATTCCGCTGTTTGTCCGCTTCTGTGAGGCCCGAGGCGGAGGTGGTTCGGCGGGCGTAAAAAGACGACCGGGTCGGGCCAAAAGGCCCGACCCGGTCGGTTGTAAACGGGGTAATGCCGGAGCAGGTCGGTTACAGCACGAGCTGGAACTGGCCGCGGATGGCGAACTGATCGTCTTCGCTGCTGAGCAGGCCCAGGCCAGAGTTGCTGGCGTTGAGGCCGTCCGGCAGGTAGACGACGTCGATCGTCATCTTGGCATTGTGACTCTTGAAGTAGTAGTTGAAGCCGGCGGTGATCTCGTTGATGACGTCCTCGTCATCGGCGGCGACCAGGTCGTCGTCGAGGAAGATGCCCGAGTATCGGCCGAAGACTTCGTAGTTGGTGTCCGGGATGGCATAGCCGACCTGGAGAACAACGCCGAAGTCGGCACCGTCGACATCGTCGCCGGCGAGGTCCTCGCCGAAGTCGGTGTACTTGCCCAGGAACGCGGCGAAGACGCCGAGGCCCGTGGCGTTCTCGTACTGGCCGTCGACGGTGTAGCTGACGGTGTAGGTGTCACCGGCTTCGGTGTAGTCCGCACCGGCACCGATGACGAGGATGTCCTCTTCGGTGCCCCGGGCGGTGAAGTCACGGTACGGGCGCCAGCTGTCGCCGAGGACCATGTATTCGACTCGGCCGCCGAAGCCGTAGTTGGCCTCTTCGGTCACGCTCAGGCCGCCGCCGACGCTCTGGACGAAATCGACGTCCGCGTCCTGGAAGTTGGAGTTGATGGAGCCGATGCCGTCGTGGAAGGCCACCTCGCCGCGGAGCTTGCCTTCGTTGTACAGCAGCGCGACGCCCTGCACGCGGTCGGTCAGGCCGCCGCCGAGAACCTCGTTGGCCAGCGAGCGGTCAACGGCGAGCTGACGGCTGGAGCTGGTCAGTTCCTCGTGGAACACGGGATCCTTGAACTGGCCGACGCGGAAGCCCCAGGCGTCGGAGAACATGTAGCTGATGAAGGCGTCTTGCAGGCTGGTGTTGCCGTTGGAGCGGCTGTTCTGAAGGACGAACTTGTACTTCAGCTTTTCGTCGATGACGCTGCCTTCGAAGCCGAACTTCATACGACGCAGCTCGAAGCCGTGGGTGGCTTCGTCATCGTCGTCGGTCTCGACATAGTTGAACACCGAGCGGAACTGGAACTGCGCCGTCGGGTTGAAGGTGTAGGCGCCGTCGGCGCTTGCAATGGTGAACTTGCCGTCGAGGAAGCCGGCGGTCGGGGTGCCGGCCTGCAGCAGGGTGCTGCGCTTCTCGGCGTCATCCAGAACGCTGGCGACGCTGGCACTCAGGTCAGCCTTGGTGACTGTGGTCTGCTGCTTGGCTTCGAGCTCGGCAATGCGAGCTTCCAGCTGCTTGACGACCTTGTCGGTCGAAGGCTGTTCGGCGAACGCGACACCGCCCGTAAGGACGATACCGGCCACCATGGGGATCGCGATGAGCTTGCGATCGGACATCGAGGGTCTCCTTTCCTGGGCGACACGTCTTGTGTGACCGCCCGATGAACTTGAACCTGGACGGCCGATCTTCTGCCGTCCGGACGAGCAAACGTACTCGAGACGAAACACTATGGCCGGTCCTTCAACCGGCCGCCCGCCTGGCAACACACCATGCGTGCTCGGCGTCCGCCTACCCGACGAATCACTCGTCGGCTTACCTTCCCCTCTCGTGCGATCCTTCCCAAGAAAGGTCCTGACCCTGGGAAACCTCGCGAAAGGCTTCGGTGCTCCTCCTGAGCTTCGCGGCACCACCGTCACCAAACATCGGACCGACACGATCCAATGCCCGGCAATTACTACTGACTCTTCACTTGTCGAACTTGTGTCTCGCTTTTCAGTGCTGCCTGACGCGAAACACCAGCTTGTTTACTGATCGGTCCGACACTTCAATTCGCTTCAGCTTTTCAACCAACCAAACCCCGACGCGCCTCAGAATCACACTGCCACGGCCGGAGGTATCGGAACAACCTATGAGGCCGGTGAATATAGCCCTGCCGCATTAGTGTTCAATGGCGTCAGTCAAGCAAAATCACCCCACCGTTGCAAACTTTCGCGTCCGGCTTCCACAACATTTAACGCGCCGCACAAATGGACAGGTCCTATAACCAACCCGGCCTGAATCCAACTCGCTCGTTGTTGCGCCCCCGACCCCTGATCCGGCACGGGCCGTGGCCGGCTCAACCCATGTGCGCCGGGGCCGACCCGACCCCGCAGAACGGCGTGGCTCTGCCGACACCCGCCCGTACGGCCCCCCGTACGGCCCCCCGTACGGCCGGCGGGGGCGGGGGCGGGGGCGGCGGATAGGGGCGGGTGCCTACTCGGCGAGGACGGCCGGCCGTGCGTCCCGGAAGCGGACTTCGATCGGCATGTTCCGGACGTCCTGGGCGGCCTCACGCGTCTGGGTCGTCAGGAAGGTCGTGGCCGGCAGGAGCATGCCCAGCACCAGCGTCCCGGCCACCGACAGCCCGACGGCCACGGCGACCGGCCGGCTCGGGATCATCGCCCGCCCGGTCTCCTCGGCGGCGAAGGTCTTGGCCTCGTCCCGCAGGAACATCGTCGCGATGATCTTCAGGTAGTACGCCGCCGAGATCGCCGCGTTAACCGCCAGGAAAATCGCCAGCGTGTACTCCCCGCCGCTGAGCGCCGGGCTCAGCAGGTACAGCTTGCCCAGGAAGCCGACCGTCAGCGGCAGCCCGATAAGGCTGAAGCAGCTGATCGCCATCATCAGGCCGAGGAATGGGTGTTTGCGGCCCATGCCGGCGATGTCCTCATACGTCTCGGCGGTCGTCGTCGGGCGGGGCTGTCGCGGCGGGAGCATCATCAGGACGCCCAGTGCCGCGGCATTCATGACGCCGTACGCCGTGAGGTAAAACAGCACGCCCGAGAGCGCCTGCTCCTGCACCTGGCCGCCGCCGGGGGCGCGAACCAGCGTCGCAATGCCCACGAGGATGTAACCCGAGTGCGCGATCGAGCTGTAGGCCAGCACCCGCTTCACGTTGAACTGCAGCAGACCCAGCACGTTGCCGAAGGTCATGGTCAGCACGGCCAGCACGGCCAGCAGCGTGCCGATCTGCTCGGCGACGAAGAAGTTGTTCCCGCCGACGGCCGCCAGCACCTTCAACAACGCGACCGTCCCGCTGGCCTTGGGCACGAAGCTGATCAGGGCGGTCATGGGGGTGGCGGCACCCTGGTAGACGTCCCCGGCGTAGGCGTGCAGCGGCACCATGGCCAGCTTGAAACCGAAGCCCGCGATGAGCATCACGACCGCCAGGAGCTGATAGCCGCTGAGCTGGGTCGCGTAATGGCCGGCCTCGGAACGGGCGACGGTCTGCATGAACTGATCGCCGATGGCGGTCAGGTCCGTCAGCCCGGTGGTGCCGTAGAGGTAGCTGAAGCCGAAGAGCATGACGGCGGCGGAGAGGGCACCGAGGAAGAAGTACTTCACGCCGGCTTCCTGGCTTTCGGGCACAGGGCGGCTCATGGTGACCATGACGTACGTCGGGATGCTCGCCAGTTCGATGCCCATGAAGAGCATGATGATGTCGTTGGCACCGATGACGATGAGCAGGCCGGCGAGGCTCAGCAGCATCAGCCCGAAGAACTCGCCGGTGTCCTTCCCGACGTCCATGCTGGCGTTGCCGGTGGCCTGGGCATTCGTCGGCCAACTCAGCAGCACGAACAAGATGCCGACGCCCGTGGCCAGGATCTTGAGGTATTGGCCCATCTGCCCGACGAGGAAGCTGCCCAACGCGTCCTGCCCCATGGGCTGGACAACGATCGACGCGACGAACGCCCCCGCCACGCCCGCCAGCGCAATCCACGGCACGAAGCGGCGGACCTGCACCTTCGCGGCGATGCCGAGCAGGAACAACACCGCCGCGGCGACGATGAGGATGATTTCCGGAATCAGCAGCGGGACGAGGTTCATGGCGTTTCTCGGGCGGCCAAAGCCACGGCCGGGGCGGCGGGCTCGGCTTTGTTTGATTCGGCTTTGTTTGTTTCGGCTTTGTTTGTTTCGGCTTTGCTCGCTTCGGCTTTGCTTGCTACCGCGTCGTCTTCGAGCGCACCGGCCTCAAGGGCCGACACGTCTTCCACTTCGAGCATCGGTACCGGCGTGATCATCATCTGCACCGGCGCGACCAGGCTCTTGAGCACCGGCGTCGGGAAGATGCCCAGCACGATCACCACCACGGCCAGCGGCACCAGCAGCGAAAGCTCCCGGGCGTTCACGTCCTTAGGCAGCGGCGGCGCAGGCACCGGGGCCGAGGGGTCGTGCGGTTCGTCGTGGTGGTGCGGGAACTTCAGCGGGCCGAACATGACCTTGGCGGTCATGTGCAGCATGTAAAGTGCGCCCAGCACCACGCCGATCGTCGCGGTGATGCCGTACCACGGGCTGTTCAACGCCCCGCTGGTGAAGGCACCCAGCACCGTCAGGAATTCACTCACAAAGCCGTTGGTGCCCGGCAGGCCGATGCTGCTCATGACGAACAGCACGAAGAAGAACGCCAGCACCGGCATCTGCTTGGCCAGGCCCGAAAGCTGGGCCATCTCGCGGGTGTGGTAGCGGTCGTAGATCATGCCGATCACCAGGAACATCGCGCCGGTGCTGATGCCGTGGTTGATCATGTAGAGCACGCTGCCCTGGAACCCGGTGACGTTCAGCGCCACCAGCCCGAGCACGCAAAAGCCCAGATGGCTGACCGAGGAGTAGGCCACGAGCTTCTTGATGTCCGTCTGCACCCAGGCGACCAGCGCACCGTAGATGATGCCGATGATGCACAGCACCGCGATGACCTGGAGCGTGACGGGGAAGGCCACGCCCCCCTCGTTGATCATGCCGATGGGGAACGCCAGCCGCATCAGCCCGTAGGTGCCCAGCTTCAGCAGCACGCCGGCGAGGATGATGCTCCCGGCCGTTGGCGCCTGCGTGTGCGCCAGCGGCAGCCACGTGTGTACCGGAAACAGCGGCACCTTGACGGCGAAGCCGGCCAGCAGGCCCATCAGCACCCAGAACTGCTGCGTGCTCGTCAGGTTCTGCTGCGCGAACTGCGTGACGACCGAGATGTCGAACGTCCCGGCCCGGACGCCCAGGTAAATGCTGGCCGCGAGCGTGAAAACGCTGCCGGCGAACGTGTACAGGAAGAACTTCCCGGCCGCGTAACGACGCTCCTCGCCGCCCCAGATGCCGATGATGAAGAACATCGGCACCAGTGTCAGCTCGAAGAAGACGTAGAACAGCAGCAGGTCCCTGGCGAAAAAGACGCCGACCATGAAGCTGAGCAGCGCCAGCATCCAGGCGTAGTACTGCGTCTGACTCTGACGGATGCTGTAGAAGCTGGCGGCGACCGCGATCGGCATCAGGAACGTCGTCAGCAGCACGAGCCACACGCTGACCGTGTCCGCCCCGAGTGAGACGGCGACGTTCGGGTTGCTCAGCGTCAGCAGTTCGTTCTCCCACGCCACCTGCAGGCCCGCGTTGGCGTGCGTGACGTCGGCGAAGGACATGTCGATGCCGAACGCCAGCACCACGGCCAGGGCCAACGTGAAGAGGCTGGTGCCCAAGGCCCAGTACTGCGCGACGACGCCGTTCTTGATCGTGGCGCAGACGAGGGCACCGACCAGCGGCGCGAGGATGATGGCGACGAGCAGTCCGTCCATGGTTCTTCTTCGCGTGAAGCGACTCTAACTACAGGAAAATCACCAGCAGAATGACCGCAATGCCCAGCAGCATGCTCACGGCGTACCCCTGCAGGTAGCCACGCTGCAACGTGAGCTTCAGCCCGAAGCCCGTCAGCTGCGGAATGAAACTGACCAGCCACACAAGCCCGTCCACCACGAAGCGGTCCACCAGGAACAGCCCGCGGCCAAGGTAACGCATCGGCTCGACGATGCCGTTCTGGTAGATCTCGTCCACCCAGTACTTGCCCTCCAGCAACCGGCTCAGGCCCTTGAGCTTCTCGGCCAGGCGGTCGGCGGCGCCGCGGTCCTTCAGGTGCATGAACCACGCCAGTGCAATGCCTGCGACGGCGACGATAGAGCCGATGACCAGCGCCGAAACGTGTACTTCCCCGGCGGTGGTGCCGAAGGCCAGCTCGTTGGCCGCGGCCGCCTCCGGGAAGGTCGCCGCGGCGACGAGCGCCGCATTGGCGAAGCTGGGGCTTTGCGCCAGGAACGTGCCGAGCATGTGCGCCGGCACGCCGAGCCCGAACGGCAGGTTGATGATGCCGATGAAGATCGCCCCCAGCGCCAGCACCGCCAGCGGCAGCATCATCGAGAGCGGCTCGTGGTTGTGGTGGTGGTCCCCGTGACCCGGCCCGCCGTGACCGTGCCCGCCGTGAACGTGCCCGCCGTGGTCGTGGGCGTGGCCCTGCGTGTGCGGGTCGTGCGGTACGTCCACGCCCGACTCGGCGACGGTGCCCGTCTCTACGGCGGCGTGGCTGGCGACGGCTTCGGCCTCGTGCTGGGTGTCCGGGGCCTGCCCGTGCCCGTCGGCCGGGCCTTGCGGCACCATGTGCGGGCCTTCAAAAACCCGGAAGTAAAGCCGGAACGTGTAGTACGCCGTGAAGAACGCCGCCGTCGTCAGCACGATCTTCAGCACGAGGCTCGAGCTCCCGGCGTAGACGCTGATCTCGTCCTTGCTCCAGAAGCCTGAAAACAGCGGGAACCCGGCCAGTGCCAGACAGCCGATGAGCAGCAGGATGCGCGTCTTGGGCAGGTCCTTCTTCAGGCCGGACATCAGCCGCATGTCCAGGTGCCCTGCCATCGCGTGCATGACCACGCCGGAGGAGAGGAACAGCAGCGCCTTGAAGAACGCGTGGGTGATCAGGTGAAACACCGCCGCGACCGGCGCCAGGCAGGCGGCACCGACGAACATGAAGCCCAGCTGGCTGACGGTGGAGTAGGCGAAGACCTTCTTGAGGTCGAACTGCCGCAGGGCAATGGTCCCGGCGAAGATGGCGGTGAACGCCCCGACGACGGCGATGGTGATGAGGGCCGCTTCGTTGCTGTAGAAGACGGTGCCGAGCCGGGCGATCATGTAGACGCCGGCGGTGACCATCGTGGCCGCGTGGATGAGGGCCGACACGGGCGTCGGGCCTTCCATCGCGTCCGGCAGCCAGACGTACAGCGGGAACTGGGCGCTCTTGCCGAACGCGCCGAGCATGAGGGCGAATGGAATCCAGTCCACGGCCCAGAGGCGGTCGGCCGGGACGTAGGCGGCCGGGTTCATGAACATTTCGATGAAGCCCGCCCCGCCGACGTTGCCGTCGCCGAAGTAGCTGACAGTGCCGAAGCACCAGAACGTGAGCATGATGCCGATCGCAAAGCCGAAGTCGCCGACGCGGTTGACGAGGAACGCCTTCTTGGCCGCCTCGCGGGCGGCCGGCTTGTCGTAGTAGTAGCCGATGAGCAGGTACGAACTCAGGCCCACGCCCTCCCAGCCGAGGTAGAGCATGATGAGGTTGTCCCCCATCACCAGGCAGCTCATGAAGAAGATGAAGAGCCCGAGGTAGGCGAAGAAGCGGAAGTACCCCGCCTCGCCCTGCATGTACCCCTTGGAGAAGATGGTGATGAGAAACCCGATGCCGCAGATCACGCAGAGCATGACGGCGGTGAGCGGGTCGATCAGCGCCCCTGCCGCGACCTCGAAGTAGCCGCTGAGTGCAGACTCCGTCCCCGGCGCCTGCCCGGCCTCGGCCTCGCTGCCGGCGGCGATCCAGGTGAACCAGCGGTCGACGAACGTGTTCGCGTACTTCTCGGTGACAGGCTCCCCGAGCTTGGCAGAAACGTCCAACGCCGGGGCAGCGTGCTCCGCCGCCCCGGATGCTTCTGTGGCTTCGTCCTGGTCGTGCGCGTGGTCGTGATCGTGGTCTGCACCTGCGTGCACCTCACCGGCACCGTGGTCGTCGTGGTGGGCGAAGTCGGTGTTGCCCAGCATCCCGAAGAGGATTGTCAGCGAGAGCACGGCACTGGCGCCCACGCCGATCCAGATCGGCCAGTGGCTTTGTTGTTTGAGGTAGCGGGCGCCGAACAGCCCCACCACGCACGCGGCCAGCAGGGGCAGCAGCGGGATGAGCCAGGAGTTGTTGATGACGAACGTCATGGTTGTTTCAAATCGACAGGCCCGCGGCCCGTAGCAAGCTGCCTAGCCGCGCATCATCCGGAAGGCGTCCGAATCGACCGTCTGCCGCTTCCTGAACAGCAGCACGATGATGCCCAAGGCCAATGCCGCCTCCGCCCCGGCGACGACGAGCACGAACAGCACGAACGCCTGCCCCGAGAGGTTGCCGTGGTAGACCGAGAAGGCCATCAGCCCGATCATGACGCCCTGGAACATCAGTTCGGTGCACAGGAACATCACGATGAGGTTCCGCCGGGCCATGAAGCCGATCATGCCGAGCACGAACATGATGCCGCCGACGGCCAGGTAGTGCTGCAGGGCGAATTGGTTGAAGTCCAGGGGCATGGGCGGTTGCTGCTTGCGGGTTGCCGGGTGCGAATTCGATTGACTCTCGTTCGGTTACGTCTCCGGGTAGGCCTTTTGTCGCCGGTCGCGCGTGCCGACCACCGGGATGCTGTGCGGGTCGTCGTTTACTGGTGTGGCCGGGGTGCTTTGCACCTCGGGCTGGCGGGCCATTTCCTCGGCCACGCGGTCCTCGGCCATGTCCAGCAGCCGCCGGCGGGCGATGACCACCGCACCGATGACCGACATCGTCAGAATCAACGCCGCCACCTGCAGGCTGGCGATGTGGTACGTGAACAGGAACGCGCCCAGCTCCTGCGTGTTCCCCCGGACCACCGGCACCGGCGAAACCAGCTCCCGCAACTCCGCCGAGCCGGCCATGCGGGCGGCGACATAGTCCGCCTGCGTGAACCGGGCGATTTGCGCCTCGGGCCCGACGCCCTGGCTGAACACCACGAACAGGATCACGCCCATGAGCGAGAAGCCGATCGCACAGGCCAGCACCGGGTCGCGGCTCGTGCCGTCGTGGGCGGCGATGCGGCCTTCGGGCGTCGTCTCGCCGGCGGCACCCTCATCGGCACCCTTCGAGCTTGCGGCCGCGAGCATGATGACGAACACGTACGCCACCAGAATGGCCCCGGCGTAAATCAGCACGAGTGCCGCCGCCATGAACTCCGCCCACAGCAGCACGAACAGCCCGGCCGTGGCGAACACGGTGAAGACGAAGTAAACCGCCGAGTAGACCGGCTTGGGGTGCGTGATGACCCGCACGCTGGCGAAGAGTGCGGCCCCGGAAAAGATCCAGAAGTAAGGCGAAAGCTGCCCCTGCGTCGGCTCGCCGCGTGCCTCGGCGAACATGACGGCGGCGAAAATCAGGCCCGCCGCCAGCATCAGCCCCCCGCCGACGCGACGCCAATTCGCCCCCAGCCTGCCGGGCAACAACAGCACCGTGCCGATGCCCGCAAGCACGCAAAGCCCCAGCACGATCGCAGGCGTCACCGGCAGCGACGCTTCGGCGGCCGGGGCGGTTTGAACTTGAAGCAACAGCGGGCTGAGGAGGTCGATCATGGCGGCCAGACGGTTTTGAGCCGCGAGTGTAGGCAGAAGGCGATGCCTTGCAAGTGCCCCACGCGGCTGCCGTCAGCTTCCACCCATACGGACACTCCCGGGGACTCGCCCCGACCCGCCCCGCCGCATTAGACTTGTGACATGCCACACCTTCGCCGACGCACCGGCCTGCGTTCGTTTCACAAGCTTCGCCTCCTGGGTCTGGCCTTGCTGCTGGCCGCCGTGCCGCTCCTGGCCGCCTCCGGCTGCGACTCGGCGGAGCCCGACGCCGTCACCCTCCAGCTCAACTGGCTGCCCGAGCCGCAGTTCGGCGGCTTCTATACCGCCGAGCTCGACGGCGACTACGAGGCCCAGGGGCTGAACGTCACGGTGCGCGAAGGCAGCGTCGGCGTGGTGACGCAGCAGATGCTCGCGGCCGGGTCGGTGCCGTTCGCGATCGTCTCGGGCGACCAGCTCGTCCGCGCCCGTGCCGAGGGGCAGGACCTTGTCGCCCTCTTTGCCGTCTACCAGACGAACCCGCAGGGCATCCTCACGCACGCCGGCCGGGGGTTTGAGACACTGGCGGACGTCTTTGCCGCCCCCGGCACCCTGGCGATCGAGGAAGGCCTGCCCTACGCCGAGTTCCTCCGCCAGACGTACGGGTTCGGCAGCCTCCGCATCGTGCAGAGCACCGGCGGGAGTGTTCAGCAGTTCCTGGCGGACCCGACCTTCAGCCAGCAGTGCTTCGTGACGAGCGAGCCGATCAAGGCCCGCGACGCCGGGGCGGCCGTGAAGACGTTCCTCGTCGCCGAGGCCGGCTTCAACCCCTACACCACCGTCCTGGCCACAAACGGACAGTTTCTAAAGGATAACCCCGACATTTGCCGCCAGATGACCGCCGCCGTGCGGGCCGGCTGGGAGCGGTACCTCGCCGACCCGACTCCGACGAACCGCCGGCTGCTGGAGCTGAACCCGAGCTTCGACGCCGCGACTATGGCCGCCAGTGCCGAGCGGCAGGTGCCCCTGATCCGACCCGCTGCCGGAACCGCCTCCGATTCGGCACCCGTCGGCACCATGACGGAGCAGCGCTGGCAACAACTGATCGACCAGATGAACACCCTGGGTCTGCTGGACAAGCCGGTCGTCGCGGCCGACTGCTTTCGGAACCTTTGAAAGAAACCCGCCACCCGCCAGTTCTCAATCCTCAGGCGGGCCGCGGGCTGCATTCGGGCCATCATGCAGAACCTCACCCGTCAGCCGGTCTTTGCACGCGACGTCATCGCCACGAGCCAGCCGTTGGCGACCTCGGCGGGGCTGGAAGTGTTCGCCGCAGGCGGCAATGCCGTCGATGCGGCCCTGGCCGCGGCCATCTGCCTGACCGTCGTCGAGCCGACGAGCAACGGCATCGGCGGGGACGCGTTCGCGATCGTCTGGGACGGCCAATCGCTGCACGCCATGGAGGCCGCCGGGCGCAGCCCCGCCTCCCTCGACCCACGCCGCTTCACCAACCGCCCGGAGATGCCCGTCCGCGGGTGGGATGCCGTGACGGTGCCCGGCTGCGTCGCCGGCTGGGCGGACCTGCACGCGAAGCTGGGCCGGCTGCCGTTCGAACGCCTGTTCGCCCCGGCCGTCCGCCACGCCGAGGCGGGGTTCCCCCTCAGCCCGGTCACGGCGGCGGCGTGGCAGGCGAGCTTCCCACATTTCAAGGACTTTGCCGGCTGGCGGGAGACGTTCGCGCCCCACGGCCGGGCGCCCACGGCCGGGGAAGTCGTCCGCCTGCCGGAACACGCAGCCACGCTCCGCCGCATCGCCGAGACCGCCGGCCGGGACTTTTACGAGGGCGAAACCGCCGCGATGATCCTCGCCGCCGCCCGGCAGGCCGGGGCGGACCTCGCCGCGACGGACCTTACCCGCCACGCGACCACCTGGCCGGGCACGGCCAGTGTCCTCTACCGCGGGCACCGCGTGCACCAGCTCCCGCCCCCGGGCCAGGGGATTGCCGCGTTGATGGCGCTGCGGCTCGTGGAACTCGCCGGCGGCCACGATTTGCCCCCCGGCGTCCAGGCGACGCACCTGCACATCGAGGCGATGAAGCTGGCGTTCGCCGACGCCCACGCCCACCTCGCCGAGCCCGCCCACATGGCCGTCTCACCCGACGACCTGCTGTGTGACGCCTACATCGCCGAGCGGCTCAAGCTGATCGACCCGGCCAGCGCCACGGCCTTCACCCCCGGCACCGGCAAGCCCGGCGGGACGGTCTACCTCAGCGCCGCCGACCGCGACGGGCGGCTTATCAGCTACATCCAGAGCAACTACTACGGCTTCGGCAGCGGCGTCGTCCCGCCCGGGACGGGCGTGGCGCTGCAGAACCGCGGCTACGGGTTCTGCACCACGCCGGGGCACCCCAACTGCGTCGCGGCGGGGAAAAAGCCGTTCCACACGATCATCCCGGGCTTTGTGACGCGGGATACCGACGCCGGGGTTGAGCCGGTGATGGCGTTCGGCGTCATGGGCGGGCCGATGCAGCCGCAGGGGCACCTGCAGGTGCTGGAGCGGGTGCTTTGCCGGGGCGAGTCGCCGCAGAAGGCGCTGGACGCCGCCCGGTGGCGCGTCCGCGGCGAGCGGGACGTGATGACGGAGCCCGAGTTGGCGAAGAACCTGCTCGAAGGGCTGGCCGGGCGTGGCCACCGCATCTGGCCGGCGGGCTACGAGGCCTTCGGCGGCGGGCAGGCAATCCGCCGGGCGGCGACGAGTGCCGAAGGCCAGCGGGCCTGGGAAGCCGCCAGCGACTGGCGCAAAGACGGCCACGCGGCCGGGCTGTGACGAAGTTTCCGCGAAGGCGAAGCAACCGGTGCCGCCGAAGGTCAGCGAGAGCCGCTTACAGGCGTTCCCACCCTCCAAAGCGTGTGTTCCCGGGTTTTCATGTGCCTTGGGCACCACCCGCGGGGGATGAACAGGTGGCCGGCAAAGATGCGTGTGACGGACAACGGGCCTCGGCCAAAACGCCGAAACGCGAGGCGAAAACAACGTTGCTCGCCCCGGATGGGCGGCTCTTCCCTCGCCCCTTCGGGGTGAAGAACGGCTGGCGCTGCGAGTCGAGGTACCTCCCGTAACGACCAGGCCCGAGCGAGTTTCCTCGAACTGAAGGCTTTGCCGCGGCGAGGCGTCCCGGCAAGACGCCAGGGAACCCCTTCTTCACCCCGAACGCGCCCAGGGGCTATGCCCTCACCGGGCCCGCTGGAACTCCGGCGGCCTTGTCAGTTCAACGGCCTTGGCCCAGCCGCGCATCACCTGCACCGACATGTAGGCCAACGGCAGCAGAAGCAGCAACGCCCCCGCGGCCAGTGTGCTGACGTACACCCCGACGAACGCCACGTCGTACACGATGAGCCACAGCAGCCCGACCAGCATGATCCGCTTCCCGGCCGCCCGGGCGTCGGCGGTCCGCTGGCGGATGAGCACGGCCAGGCCCAGGAAAATCACGCCGGCCGACAGCGGGATCAGCAGTCGCCCGTCGAGGCTCAGTGCCGTGGCCAGGGTCGGTGCCCCGGCCTCCAGATGCCGCGTCGCCGAGGCGAAGAGGATCAGACCGACGAACACCGCCAGCCCCGTCGCCACGCCGGCGACGGCACGCCGGCTCAGCGCAGGCCGCTTCTGCTCCAGGTAGTAGCAGACCGTCGACAGCACCGACGTATGCACCAGCAAAAACAGCGGGTGCCACACCAGCGGCAGCATCGGGGCGGGCACCGCGGCGTGGAAGAAGCGGATGAGCCCCAGCGTCAGCAGGCCCGCGGCCACGAGGTACTTGCCGGCCAGGTTGTAAAACACGATCAGCGTCAGCGTTCCGACGACGAGCACGAGGCTGGCGTCACCCACGCGAAGCAGCCCGGCCAGCCACGCGCCGAAGGCGAACGCCACCGTCGCCAGCAGCCCGCACAGCACGTGGGCCGTCTGCAGGCCGAGCCGGCCGGAGGGCAACGGCCGCTCGGCGGAAATCACCGTGTCCCGCCGGCGGTCGATGATGTCGTTGAGCGTCATGCCGAAGGCGTACAGCCCGACCGACACCCCGGCCATCGCGATCGCCGTGAACGGGTTGAACACCTGCCCCAACGGCCGCTCGCCGGCCTCGTAAGCGACGCGCAACAACAACGCCGCCCACCCGTTGCTGACGGCGGTAAAGACCAACGCCATCCGCGTAAACTGCAGCAACACCAGCAAACGCTGAGAAAGCGGGCCGAGCATGGGAGGGAGTGTAGCAGGCAACAGGCAACAGGCAGCAGGGGGCAATGGGAATGAGCAATCAGCAATGAGTCAGGGGCTTCGCCCGGTGCGCCAGACCCGGCGACCGACTCACGACGCTCGGCGGCCGTCTGCCCCTTGATCCTTTCGATCCCTAGATCCCTCCCCTCCGTGCCTTCGTGCCTTCGTGCCTCCGTGCCTTCGTGCCTTGCCTTCCCCTCGCTCCCTTCGGCTAACGCCGTATCATGTCTCGACGCGAACCTCCTTATGCCTATTGCCAAGCTGATTACCGCCACGCTGTTGCACCGCAAGGTGCGTCTTGCTTTGACCGTCGCCGCGACCGCGTTGGCCATCAGCCTCGTGGTGGCGACGACGAGCGGGTACAGCTCGGCGCGGGCGGCGGCGTACAAGTTTTTTGACGACTTTCTGGGTGCCATTGATGCCGAGGTCGCGCCCGTCGGCGACCAGGCGGCCGGGCTGCCCGTGACGCTGCTCGAGGAGATCCGGGCCGACGACCGCATCCGCATGGCCTACGGCCGGACGCGGCTGCGCCTGCCGGTGCTCAAGGTGCCCGCCTCGCGGGAGGCAACGTCGGGGAAAGCTCAGACACCGGCACCGCTGGCCACGCCGATGAGTGTCGTGGGTACCAACCCGGAACAGGACGTCTACTTCAGCCGGCTGGAGATGAGCAGCGGGCGGCAGTTCACCTCGGCGGACGCGCAGGAGGTCGTGCTGGACATCGGGGCGGCCCGGGCGCTGGACGCGGAGGTGGGGGACTTCGTCGAGGTGGCGCTCGGTGCCGGGCAGGTGGTGCGGCTGGAGGTCGTGGGCGTCGTGCACAAGCCGGCCATCGTCGCCAGCTTCATGCCGACGGCGTACATCCCGCTTTCGCTGCTGCAGGACGACACCAGCCGGGCGGAGGGGGACCGCGTCGGCGAGATCAAGATCAGCGTGACCACCGGGACGGACCTTGACGAACTCCGCGACGACCTGGTCGCGATGATGGCCCGCGGCGGCATCACCGGGGAGGTGCGGCTCACGCGGGAGCAGCGCGAGGAGCTGGACCGCAACCTGCAGGGCATGGGCATGCTGAGCCTGCTGGGCGGGGCCGTGAGCCTGCTGGCCGCGACGTTCATTGTGTTTTCTACCGTCAGCATGGGTGTGACCGAACGGCAGCGGACGCTGGCGATGCTGCGGGCGATCGGCGCTTCGCGGTGGCAGGTGGCGCGGCTGGTGCTCGGCGAAGGTGCGGCCATGACGGTGGCCGGGGTGCTGGCGGGCATCCCGCTGGGGTGGCTGTTCGTGCAGGGGCTGGCGTGGTTTTATGGCGACGTCTTCTCGGCCGGGGTGCACTTCAGCGTGACCGGCGCGGTGATCGCGGGTTGCGTGATGGTGGTGGCGGCGCTGGCGGCCAGCCTGCTGCCGGCGTGGAACGCCACGCGCGTCGACCCGCTGGAGGCGATGTCGCCGCTGGCCCCGAAGCAGAGCCAGCGCCCGCCGGTGGCGCTGTTCATCGGCGGCGCGCTGCTGATGGGGCTGGACAGTGTGATCCTCTTTTCGCCCGTCTCGGCATCCATGGAGACGAGCTGGGTGCGGGACGTGCAGTTTTACCTGCACTTTGGCATCGGGCTGCCGGCGCTGATGCTCGGGGCGTTCCTCATCGCGCCGATGGTGGTGTGGCTGGTGGAGCGGTGCCTGGGCCCCGTGGCGGCCGTGGCGTTCGGGCTGCGGTACGGGCTGCTGAAGCAGCAGCTCTCCGGCGGGTTATGGCGGGCGGCGGGGACGGGCTCGGCGCTCATGGTCGGGCTGGCGGTGCTCATCGTCATGCAGACGCAGGGGAACTCGAGCATCTCCGGGTGGAAGCTGCCGGACCGGTTCCCGGACATCTTCATCCACGGCAGCGGCCTGGCCGCGCTGGACCGGGCGGCGGTCGATGCACTCGGCGAGGCCCAGGGTATCCGCAAGCTGCCCGACGGCACCCCGGACGTGATGCCCATCGCCTACTTCAGCCCGAGCCTTGGCGATGCAGTGGGCGTGCTGGTGAACGCCATCGGCATCCGTAACACGATGTTCCTGGCGACGGACCCGGAACGGATGTTCGACATGATGAACCTGGACTTCACGGTGGGCGACCGCGAAACGGCCGTGCGGATGTGGCTGGAGGGCCAGAAGGTCACGCTGGCCGACGGGACCGTGCTGCACGGCACCTTCCAGGACGAAACCATTGAAAACGATGAAGCCGGCGAATCGGGTGAAGCAACTGAAAGCAACCAACCCGGCACCCGCCGGCTGCTGACGGTGCTGGGCGAGGTGCGGACGCTGGCGGCCGAGGACATTCAGGCGGTGGAGCCCGGGCGGTACCTGCTGGTGACCAAGGAGTTCCGCGAGCTGAACAATGTGGGCATCGGCGACCCGTTCCCGCTCAAACGGCCCAGCGGGCTGCTGGGGCTGGGGCGCGAGGAGGTGGTCTACACGATCACGGGGGTCGTGAACTCGCCGGGCATCGACGTGATGGTCAGCACGTACGACCTGGGGCAGCAGTTCCGCCAGCAGTCGATCGCGTCGGTCTTCGGGACGCTGGAGGACGCCAAGCGCGACTTCGGCATCGACACCTACCGGCTCATCGCGGCGAACCTGGAGCTGGGCGTCGACAAGGCGTACATCCTGGAGCAGCTGCAGCAGGAGCTGCAGACCCAGGGCGTGGCCGTGGCGGACGTAAGGCAGGTGAAGGCGGAGATCCAGACGGCGTTCGGGCGCATCCTGCTGGTGGCCAGTGCCATTGCGTGGGCGGCCATGGCGGTGGCGAGCCTGGGGGTGGCGAACACGATCATCGCGAGCATCCGCAGCCGGCGGTGGCAGTTCGGGATCCTGCGGGCGATCGGCGTGACGCGGAGCGGGCTGGTGCGGCTGGTGCTGGCCGAGGCGCTGCTGCTGGGTCTGGTCGGCGCGGTTCTGGGCGTGTTGGTGGGGTTGGCGTTGAGTGTGAATGCCCGGCAGGTGTCGGTGATCGCGATCGGGTTCGATGTGCCGATCGAGGTGCCGTGGGGCATCGTGTGGGTGGGCATCGGGGTGATCCTGGCGGTGAGCCTGCTGGCGAGCCTGCTGCCGGCGCTGGGGTTGGCGCGGAGCGAGCCGCTGTCGCTGCTGCAGGGCGGGCGTGCGTCGGCGTGAAACGCCGCGGCTCAATGTGGTAGGCTGCCGGGCGTGCGACGGCTCGACCACAGCATGTACGCGCTAGGTGCCGACGGCCTGCCGGCCGAGGTGACGGTGGGGCGGCGTGTATGGCGATTGCAGCAGACGGTCAAACATGACTTCTTCGCGGCCGTCGGGTTCTACGCCGACGACGACGGTCGGCAGGCGGTGCTCAAGGTCGGGCGGACGCGGGCGTTCCACGGGGTGCCGATGGGGTTCGTCGGGCGGTGGCTGACCGACCGGGAGACGCGCGCGTACGCCAAGCTCGCCGGGGTGAAGGGGGTGCCTGCGCTCATCGGCCGATGGGGCGAGGCGGGGTTTCTACACGACTACGTGCCCGGTGCGCCACTTCGGCGGGGGGACGTGATTCCCGTGGACTTTTTTGAACATCTGATGACCCTGCTGGAGACATTGCGACGCGCCGGGTTGACTTATGTTGATACGAACAAGCCGGAAAATGTACTTTTGGGGACAGACGATGCACCGTGGTTGATCGACTTCCAGATCCACTTCGACGTCGTCGATATACCGGCGCTATGTCGCGGCACCCTCGGCCGGTGGCTCCTGGAGATGTTTCACCGGTCGGACGTGTACCACGTCCTGAAGCACAAGCGGCGGTTCTGCCCCGACCGCCTGACCGAAGCCGAGCGGCAACGGCTCCAGCGGCGTAGCTGGCCGATCCGCCTGCACCGGTTCCTGACCCGCCCGTACTTCATGCTCCGCCGCCCGATGATGAAAAACGCCCGAAAACAAGGGCGTTTGGCACCCGAGCTGAGCAAGTAGCCGCCTGCCGGCTTTCAAAAGAAGCAGTCCCCATGACCTGTGGCGCTGCGGTTGCAGTCGGCGGGGCATGGCACAGACACTGCCCGAAACGTTCATGGATTGCCTGAAGCAGGCCGAGCAGACCGGGGACGTATCGCCCCTGGTGGCGTTGTTCGCCGATGACGCGAAGCTGTTGAGCATCGTGCACCAGCGGAGGGAGGAAGGTGAGGGCGGGGCCGAGGCTTTCTGGCGGGGGTATCTGGAGCCGTTCGAGCGGATTTCCAGTAGTTTTCAGCACATCAAGGCCGCCGACGGGCTCGCCGTGCTGGAGTGGACGAGCCAGGGCCGCTTGAAGACGGGGCGGGACATCAAGTATCAAGGCGTAAGCTTGCTGGAGACGATCGGCGAGAAGATCCAGCGGTTCCGGACGTACTACGACTCGGCCGCCTTCCTGCCGGACGGCGCGAAGGTCTCGGCCGGTGCCGAAGCCGAAGACGCATAACCCGGGCCCGTGGCAACCCCGCCGGCCGCTTCTGTTTTTGAAGGGTCGGCCCAT
The DNA here is from genome assembly GCA_050329715.1 of Phycisphaerae bacterium. Lineage (GTDB taxonomy): Bacteria > Planctomycetota > Phycisphaerae > Tepidisphaerales > Tepidisphaeraceae > DAIOTR01. Next base: position 33,003 of record JBHJOM010000066.1, on the reverse strand, counting down.
GAAAATCACCATTGTCGGCGTCGGGAAGGTCGGTTCGGCGATCGCGTTCGCGGTCATTCACCGCGGGCTGGCCGAGGAGCTGGTGCTCCTGGACCGCTCGCCGGAGAAGGTCCGGGGCGATGCACTGGACCTGCTGCACGCCTCGGCGTTCGTGAAGCCGTGCAACGTGGTGGCCGGTGATGCGGCCGCGGCGGCCGGGTCGGACATCGTCATCTACACCGCCAGCGCCAGTGCCGACTCGGCCGGTGCCGACCGCCTGATCCACGCCGAGGCCAACGGCCGGCTGCTGGGCAAGCTGCTGCCGCCCCTTGCCGCCAACTGTCCGGAGGCGATCTTCCTCATCGTCAGCAACCCGGTGGACGTGCTGACGTACCTCGCCCAAGCCCACTGCAACCTCCCGGCCGGGCGCGTGCTGGGCACCGGCACGCTGCTGGACACGGGGCGGTTCCGGGCGTTGCTCAGCAAGCTCAGTGGGATTCATAGCCATGACATCCGGGCGTACATCCTGGGGGAGCACGGGGAGAGCCAGTTTCCCGCCATCAGTGTCGCGACGACGGGCGGGATGCGGTTCGAGCGCGAGGACCAGAGCGTGTATGACCTGGCCGGGCAGGCAAAACGCGGCGGGCACGACGTGCTGGCCGCCAAGGGGTACACGAACTACGCCATCGCCATGGCAACACTGATGATCGTCGAGGCGATCGCCGGCAACGCCAACAGCGTGATGCCGGTGAGTACCCGAATCGACGGGCTTTACGGGATTTCGGACGTGTGCCTGAGCATGCCGTGCGTCATCGGCCGAGGCGGCGTGGTGAAGGTGCTGCCCATCTGGCTGGATGAAGAAGAACAACAGCGCCTCCAGCACTCTGCCGGGGTGGTGCGTCGTGTGATCGACCAGCTCGGGACAGGATCGGGGAAACCTGGGGGCGGGGCGTGAGAAGTGGCAAACAAAAAAGCGGGCGGCGCCCCGAGAGTCGCCGCCCGCTTTGGTTCTGGCAGGTCGAGCTTACTTGCTCTGCTCGGCCAGGATGTCTTTGCTGACGTTGCTGGGCACCGGGGCGTACTTCAGCGGCTCCATGGCGCTGGAGGCTCGGCCCTGGCTCATGGAGCGCAGCTCGGTGGTGTAGCCGAACATCTCCGAGAGGGGCACCTCCGCCTCGACGAGGCGGACATTGTCCCGCTGCTGCTGGTCCAGGATGATGCCGCGACGGCGGTTCAGGTCGCCGGTCACGCTGCCCAGGAAGTCCTCGGGCGTGGTGATGACGACCTTCATGATCGGCTCCATCAGGATAAGCCCGGCCTGGCGGCAGGCGTCCCGCATGGCGATCTGCCCGGCCTGCTCGTAAGCGACCGGCTTGGAGTCGACCGCGTGGCTCGAGCCGTCCACCAGCGTCACTTTAACGCCCAGAAGCGGGTAGTTGGCCAGAATGCCGGTGGAGGCGGCCGCCCGGCAGCCCCACTCCACGCTCGGAATGAACTCACGCGGGATGGCACCGCCGACGACCTTGTTGACGAACGAAATGCCGTTCTTGTAGGGGATGCCGTCCTCCTTGGCCTTCTCTTCGGAGTAGGGCTCGACGGTGATGGTGCAGTCGCCGAACTGGCCTGAGCCGCCGGTCTGCTTCTTGTGGAGCCCGCGGGCCTGGGCCTTGCCGCTGATGGCTTCCTTGTAGGCCACGCGCGGCTTGCCGACGATGACGTCGACCTTCATGTCGCGCGTCAGTCGGTTCCGCAGGATCTCCAGGTGCAGCTCGCCCATGCCGGCGATGATGGTCTGCCCGGTCTCGTCGTCGTAGTTGGCCTGGAAGGTCGGGTCCTCGCGGCGGAGGGTCGTCAGGGCCTCGCCCAGCTTCTGCTTGTCGCCGGCGGACTTCGGCTCGATCGACATGCTGATGACCGGCTCGGGGAACGTGGGGCGTTCCAGCAGAATTGGGTGGTCCGGGTCGCAGATCGTGTCGCCCGTCAGCGAATCCTTGATGCCGACGCAGGCGATGATGTCACCGGCCTCGGCCTCGTCCAGGGCGTTGCGCGTCGCCGAGTGCATCTGGAAGATGCGGCTGACGTTCTCCTTCTTGTCCCGGTTGGCGTTGAGCACGCGGGTGCCCTTGGGCAGCTTGCCGGAGTAGACGCGGACGTACGTCAGGTCGCCGTGCTGGTCCGAGACGATCTTGAACACCAGCCCGCAGAACGGCTCGTCCGGCGTCGGGTGGCGCTCGATCAACACCTCCGGGTCCTTGATGTCGTGGCCCTTGATCGGGGGCGTCTCCAGCGGGCTGGGCAGGTAGTCGATGACGCCGTCCAGCAGCCGCTGCACGCCGATGTACTTCAACGCCGAGCCACAGAACGTCGGGTGGGCCTCGAACGCCAGCGTCGCCTTACGCAGGACGCGGCGAATCTCTTCCTCGGTCGGCTCCTTGCCTTCGAGGTACTTCTCCATCAGCTCGTCGTCGCGCTCGGCGACGAACTCGACCAGGTCATGGCGCCACTTCTTGAAGCGGTCCATGTTGTCCTCGGAAATCGGGCTTTCCTTCTGGGTTTTGCCCTGGTCCTTCGGGTCCGAGATGTTGTACCGAATCTCGATGCCGCGGACGAGGTCAATGATGCCCTCGAACGTGCTGCTCTGGCCCAGCGGGATCTGCACGGCCACGGCCGGGGCACCCAGACGCTTGCGGATCGAGGCGAAGCTGAAGTCAAAGTCGGCACCGAGCTTGTCCATCTTGTTGATGAAGCAGAGCCGCGGCACGTTGTACTTGGTGGCCTGACGCCAGACGGTTTCGGACTGCGCCTCGACGCCCTCCTTGCCGTCGAACACGGCGACCGCGCCGTCAAGGACGCGGAGGGAGCGTTCGACCTCGACGGTGAAGTCGACGTGGCCGGGGGTGTCGATCAGGTTGATGGTGTAGTCGGTGTACTGCTTTTCGGGGGTGTAGTTGGGGTCGACGCCCTCGCCGCCGCCGGGGTACTTCCAGGGGCAGGTGGTTGCCGCCGAGGTGATGGTGATGCCGCGTTCCTGCTCTTCCTGCATGTGGTCCATGACGGCGGTGCCTTCGTGCACTTCGCCCATTTTGTGGACCTTGCCGGTGTAGAAGAGGACGCGTTCGGAGACGGTGGTCTTGCCGGCGTCGATGTGTGCGGCGATGCCGATGTTGCGGAGGAAGTTCAGGTCGCGGGCCATGTTGGCTCTCTTTTCCAGTAATTGAACGGGGGAATTGCGGCTTGGTCGCGTCGAGGCCGGGACAGAAAAACCCGTGGCGGTCGACCGAGGTCGCTTGAACTGTGACGATGGAATGGGTCGGGGCCCTGCCCACGCGGGACGCGTGGGAGGTAGCGGCCGGGCCGCTCAGAGGCGGAGATTGCGATCGGTGGTCGCCATAGCAGGTTGACGCAACGCCGGGCCTTTGAGCCCGAACGCCGTACCGACCAGGCGCGGACGTAAGCAGGTCCGCATCCCAGGCGTGTCACGCGGGCGGGCGATTCCAGGCTAGGGAATCTCCGTCCCCGCTGCGTCAGGCCAGAGAATAGTGGGGTTGTTGGGCGTATTCAAGGGTCCGAGGCGGTGGCTCGGCGGGATGAGCGGATTTCCGGGGGTGTCTGGGGTGTGGGCGTGGGCTGGGGGGCCCCGGCCAGTGGCCGGGCATTGAGGGGGGCTTTCACTGTTTCGGTCGGACGTGCGGCGTTTGTTTTGCTTCGGGACAGGGCGATTGGGCGTCGATTAACGGCATACATTTTCCGTATCTGGCGTTCGGCTGGCGATCTTATCGGACGCAGGCCGATCATTACGCAGTCGGTTCCGTCATAGGCCGATGAAAGGCTGTGGGCTTGGCCGCAAGCCGAGGCCGTACTATCAAGCTGTCGATCGGGAGTAGAGCCATATGCGTCGGACCCTCAGAATCAGCCTGCTGAGCCTCGTTGCGGTTCTCATGCCGGTCTTCGCCTCGGCGTTGCTCGCCACCGGGCCGGGGGCGAGCCCCTCCCTCATATCGGGCGTCGTGCGGGAGCAGCAACGCCTTCAGCAACCTGCGACGCAGCCTTCGGGTGCGACGACAGTGACCGCTGAAGCCGCCACCGCCAATATTGAGGCGCCGGAGTTCTCCGTCGTCCGTGGCGTCGAGGGGTTCTGGCAGATCGTGCGGGATCAGAAGGGTGTCTGGTGGTTCCGCTCGCCCGAGGGCAAGCTCGAGTTCCTGAACACCGTGACGACCGTCGTGCCCTACCAGCTTGGCCGGCGTGAGGCCGGGCCACACTACGTCTCCCGGGACTACAACGGCGGCATCACCAACGACGGCGACATCGAAGCATGGGCCACCGCCACGCTCGAACGCGTGCTGGACAGCGGGTTTAAGGCGCTGGGCGCATGGTGTCACCCGGCGTTCCACGAGCTGGACGTGCCGATGACGCGGGACTTGAACCTGTGGGCCTGGGGCCAGGCCGCCGGGCCGCGGATGTACACGCCCGGCTTCCGCCTGGCGATCCGGCAGGCGGTGCAGCAGCAGGTCGAGCCGCTGCGCGACAACCGCAACCTCGTGGGCTACTACACGGACAACGAGCTGAACTGGGGCGACTCGGGCGTCGGCCCGTGGCTCTACTTCGACCACCTGCCGCCCGCCGACCCGAACCGCCGCGAGGTCATCGGCGTCATCCGACAGCTCTGGCAGACGCCCGAAGCCTTCAACGCCGATTGGGGCCTGGCCATCGAGCGCTGGGAGGACCTGGACGCGATCTCCACGCTCCCCCGCCCGGGCACGGCCTACTCGCGGCTGTTCCACGCCTGGCTCGAAAAACTCGCCTACGACTACTTCGAACTGACAACAGCCCTCGTCCGCGAGTACGACCCGAACCACCTCGTGCTGGGCGTGCGTTTCCGGGGCTACGCGCCGCCGGAGGTCGTCCGCGCCAGCCGGGACTTTACCGACGCCCAGAGCATCAACTACTACGTCGCCGACGCCCGGCTCGACCGCGGCATGTTCGAGATGATGTACCGCGAGAGCCGCCAGCCGGTGATTCTCACGGAATATGCCTTCCACGCGCTGGACGGCCGAAGCGGCAACCGCAACACCTTCGGCTTCGCCGGGCAGGTGCTCGACCAGCAGGCCCGGGCGGACGGCTACCGCATCTTCACGACGCGGCTGGCGCGGGTGCCGTACGTCATCGGGGCCGACTGGTTCCAGTGGTCCGACGAGCCGCCCAGCGGGCGAACCCTCGACGGCGAGGATGTCAACTTCGGCGTGGTGGACGTCGACGACCGGGCGTATGAGTTGCTCGTCGAGGCCGTGCGGCAGACGACGCCGCTCCTGAACGACCTCCACGCCGCCAGCGCCGAAGACGACAAGCGGGACGTCTGGCGGGAGCGGTTCGCGGAGCTGCCGACGTTCGGCGTGCCGAAGCGTCAGGATCCGATCGACATCAACGGTGAGCTTTCGGACTGGCCGGAGCTCAGCCGGCTTCAGGGTGTCCGCCACGCGCAGACGGTGGGGCTGGAGCGGAGCACGATTCCAAGGCCCAACGTCTTTGCGGCCTGGGACGAGACGGGCGTCTGGATGGCGTTTGAGATCTTCGACCGGGACATCCACGGGGCCGCCGACGGGCGGTGGTGGACGCGGGATAATTTCGAGTTCTGGATCGCCACACGCCCGGCCGACCCGGAACAGGACGGGTACCGCAAGCACGACCACCAGTTCTTCTTCGCCCCGATCGCCTTCCCCGGCGAAGACGGAGCGGCCGGCGTCACCGGGCAGTGGAAACGCCCCGGCGACGCCCTGCAAACGACCCTGAGCCCCCACCCAGACGTGCAGGACTCCGTCCGCATCTTCCCGGACCGGTACGTGGTCGAGCTGTTCCTCCCGGCCTCGGCACTCCACGGCTACACCCCCGAGGCGGACGCGGAGCTGGCCTTCAACTTCCACGCGTTCGATTTCCAGCAGGCGATCAGCTACTTCTGGTCGGCACCCAAGGAAGTGCAGACGCAGTACAAGCCCAGCACCTGGGGCCGACTGGTGCTCCTCCCCGCCGAGAGCGACTCGCCGGAGACGACCGTAAAAGCCGAGCCCGGCGAGCCCGCCGACCGTGCCGAGCCCGCCGTCGCCACCACGGACGTCGAACCGGTCCAGGGGCAGTAAGCCCGCCGGCTAGGGCAGCACGCCCGTTCCCCTGGCCGCTACAGGATTCCGCGCGATTCTGTGGCGTGCCGCCGTGATTGGTCACCTGCATTGGGCGCACCCGCGGGGATGAACAGGTCGCCGGTCGCAGAAGCCTGTGAAAGACCGCCGGCATTGGCAAAAACGCCGAAACACCGGGCGAATCAACGTTGCTCGCCCCGAATAGGCCCCTCTTTCCTCGCCCCGGAGGGGCGGCGTCTCTCGCCCGGCGAGTCGAGGATGATCAGAACAGTGAGCGCAGCGAGTCGCCCGACCTCCACGCTTGAACAAGCACTTGAGCGTCTCATGGGCTCCGAACGCTTTGCCGCGGCACTGCGTCCGAGTCCACGGAACGCAAACGGGCTTCGTCGCTTCGGGAGGTCCCTGGATTCGCTGCGCTTGCCCGGGATGACACGGTGGAGAACGTTGCATCGGTGACATAAACCGTCCGTTCGATCCTGCCGATACCACTTGAGGCCGGCGCGGGAAGCACGGGGTGTGTTTTCTGGTCACTTTGCACGCCGGCGGAACGAATTGTACGTCATTCCAGGCCGCGGAACTTTGGGCACAGGCACCCGCGGCGTGTGGCATGTCGGACGCAACAGGAGGTTTACGTGGCGGCACAAGCTCTGCTGCCCGAGGCGCCGATCCAGGAGGATTGGTCGCCCCAGGTACACATGATTCTCTCTGCACTCGACGCCGCCGAAGCGGAAGAGGACCGCCGTCAGCACGGCCGGCAGCCTCACCGGGTTCGGGCCGAGCTGCGACTCTTCTCCGACCCGGACTCACGCAGGCCGTGGGTCATCTTCACCCGCGACCTCAACAGCCGCGGGCTCGGCTTCATCGCCAACTGCCGTCTGCCTCTGGGCTACGGCGGCTACGTGGAGTTTGAAACCCCCGACGGCAAAGCGGTGCAGGTCGGGTGCACCGTCTACCGCTGCAGAGAAGCCGCGGCCGGCTGGTTCGAGGGTGCACTGCACTTCAACCGCGCGGCCGTCCAACTCGACCTGAGCTGACACCAGCCGGGCTGCACAACTCACGACCCGTCGACGGCCGCGCCAAGCAACTTGGGCGGCCGTCGTTGTTTACTCGCCTCGCCCTCGCCTGCTTCACCAGCGGCCAGATGAACCGGGCAGCCTAGAGGCGGTTCACCGGCTTGCCGGCGGCGGCGGGCGGGCCGCGCTGGCTCACCCACACCACGTGTCGGCCGACTGATACGCCGGCGGTCGCACGCACGGATCTACTCATGCGGCCGGTCCCGTGCTTTCTCTTAAACCTCACGAGGGCAGGTCTTTAGAGTGCTACCGGGACGGCAAGGGAGCCTCACTTCATTCCCGGGGCAGGCCGCTTAACCGCCAGTCTATGCCCCCAGCGCATGCGCTACCGCCGCCGTGCGCGTCTCCACCCCTAGTTTGTGAAGGATGTTCTCGACGTGCTTTTTGGCCGTCAGCGCGCTGATGCCCAGAATCACGCCGATTTCCCCATTGGTCTTGCCCTCGCACATCCAGTGAAGGACCTCCGATTCCCGGCGCGTGACACCGAGGGCTGTGAACTGCTCTTCGGGCGGCGACATGAACGGCTGCTCGATGAGCGTACAGGTGCATTCGCCCGCCGCCGACGCGATCGGCGCGAGATAAACGCCAACAAGTCGGCCCGCCAACGCGTATCGCAACACCTCCGGCGGGAAGCCGCGCAGGCGCCGGGAGAGTGCCTCACACATTGCTTGCGGCAGTTGCTGTTTGACCGTTCCGACGCACTCGCCCAGCAACGCCGTCGCCGAAGGTTGGGCCCGCAGGATGCGTCCCGTCCGGTCGGTCACCAGCCAGTGCTGACGCACGAGCCGATTGGCCGTCTGTAGCTTCGACAGCGCCAAAGTCAGGTGCAGGCCGACCGTTCGTACGCTTTCAAGGTCGTCGTCGCTAAAGTCACGGCCGGCCGAGCGGGTCAGCATCAGGCTAATCGGAACGGGTCCGACGTTCGGTGCGTGCAGCAGTCGTGTCGCGCGAAGTGGGCGGAGCATTTTCGCGCCGAAGTCGGTCAGATGAACGCCGCCGGCGGGATCGACGGCGTCTAGCGTGGCGGGGCCGTCAAGGTGCAGCCGCAGGCGGTCGAGGTAGATCGGGTTCTGCTCGACGACCCGCACGTCGAGCGCGGCGACGACAGGCCGGGCCGCCGAGGCCAGCGAACCGAGGTACTGCACATCCCCCTTGACCGGGTCGCGTGCGAACGTCAGAAGCGCCCCGTCACACCCTACGCACCGTTCCAATCCGGCGGCGACGGTCTGGATCAATGTCGGCACGTCGCCCGCCGCGTGCACGTCAAGAAGCACTTGAGAAACCGCCCGCAACCGTTGCGACGTGTTGATCATGCCCAGGTTATCAAGGTTTGTTCATCGGACTACGCCGACCGGCGTATTCCAAGTTCCTCGACGCGTGTCAGTATGAAGCCGTCCTCTGAAACCCAACAGTATTTTCAAGGAATGCTTAGATGCGTCATAACTCTGTCTTCGTGTCGGTCGCTGGTCTGCTCGGACTCTTTATCGGCGGTGCGACGAGTCACGGCTCAGCCATCCCCGTTCCCGTCCCCGTGGCCAACCCCAGCTTCGAGGAGCAGGTGCTGGCGTCTGGTAGCCTGTTCTTTTCCCCAACGCCCATAACCGGGTGGACCGCGACGGCGTCCGGCGGCTCTGACCGGGGCCTGTGGCACTTCGTCCCGATCGGCCAGGACGGGTTTAACGTAGCATTCGTCAACTCCCTGGACTCGCTCGCTCAGGACCTTGGCCACGCGATCGTCCCCAACGCGACCTACACCGTTGAGTTCCTGTTCGGTTCCAACGGGACCAGTTCGTCGGGCGTGGTCGAGTTCTACGCCGGCGGAACGGTCAGCAACGGGGTGGTCACCGGCGGGACTTTTCTCGATCGCGTAGAGGTTGATCGACCTTTTACTAATCCTTACATGGTGGAGCACACCCTTGCATGGACCTCGCCGCTGAGCGGCCTGCCCGTGGGTGAGAACCTGTCGATCCGGCTGGCTTACGGGTCGACAGGAATAAGTGTTGCCATGTTCGACGACATCCGCATCAGCTACGTCCTGGTGCCTGAGCCCGTGTCGGGCTTGATCCTGCCGGCCGGCGGGATGCTTCTGGCAAACCGACGACGACGGCAAATCTGAATGTGACCCCTCGATGCCACGTCAATCAACCTGGGGGCCGTCGGTCGGCGGGACGACACGGGGGCGGATTGAGAAAATGCGGATGACCCCGGGTCGTCCGCCCCGGCCGTATGCACCGCACGCACCACGTCATCCGTTGCCTTGCGTCGCCTTCGGCTGCTTCACGAGCGGCCAGATGAACCGGGCGGCGTAAAGGCGGTTCACCGGCTTGCCGGCGGCGTCGGGCGGGCCGCGCTGGCTCACCCACACCACGTGTCGGCCGTCGGGGGTGAAGAGTCCCAGCCCGTCATAACCGCCGGTGAACGTCAGGCGGATGCGCCTGTCCGTTCCCAGGCTGGCCACGAACAGTTCGTAGTTGTCAAAGCCCTTTTCGCTGCTGGCGTAGAGCAGGTGCTCGCCGAGCGGGTGCCAGGCGGGTGCGAACTGCACCGCGGCCGGGCCGGGCAACTCGCCGACCTGCAGCAGCTTGACGAGCCGTCCGTCCGGGTCGTAGGCGGCCGTCGCGACCATGACCCGCAGCAGGCCCTTCCACGGTTCGCCCTGGGTGTATGCGACGCGAAACCCGCCGGGGCCGGGGGAGAAGCGGTCGGCGTAGCGGCCTTCGTCGGTGAGGCGGGTGATGGTGCCGTCGGCGTGCAGCACGGCCACGCCAGCCTGGGGGGCCTGCGGGCTTGCGCCCTCGCCCTGCCGGGTGGTGAACGCCAGGTTCTTGTCCACCGGGCTGAACGCCGGGCTGATGGCCCCCATGCCTTCCAGTGGGAGGCGTCGGCCTGTGAGGTCGACGCCGCGTCCCGGCTCGACCGCCGCCAGGGCACCCTGCCACCCCTCGGCGATGTGCAACTGCCCGGCGACCACGTCGCGCCCGGGCCGACGCGCCTCCACCCGGAGCCCTTCGCGGACCGCCAGGGCCAGCACGATCGCCTGCCCGTCCGGCGAGAAGGCCGCCGAGAGCCCCTCGACGCCCGGCGGCGTCACCCGGACGGGCTGCCCGAGGCTCAGCCGCCCGGCCTGCTCGGACAGCGGCGCGACGTAGAGTGCGGCGGTCGCTTCGCCCGGCTCGGTGCCTCGGAAAGCGAGCCAGCGGCCGTCGGGCGAGACGGCCGGCTCGGTGGCTTCCGTGAACTTGCCGGACAGCAGCGTGAGGTTGTCGAACACGTCCGCCTCGGAACGCGGGCCGGTGCTGCAACCGACCCCCCCGGCCGACAGAACGCAGGCGAAGACGAACGTAAAGAGTCGAGAAATCCGGGCCATGTTTCCATCATCGGCCAAGCCGGCCCGAACCGCCGAGCCGGAGGCGAACGCCCGGCAAAGCCCCGCTTCCCGCCCTGCAAGGCGGGTTGCCGACCGGGCGAGACGGCCCGATAAACCGACCGCAACACGACGACAAAACGGCACCCCGCTGACAGGTTGTTGGACTTTAATGCGTTTCATTGGCATGTTCAAAGCAGGCAAGCCCGGCAAGATGTGGCCTTGGTAGACGTACATCAAGGTGGCCGCCCGCCGCGAACCCTCCAGGGGCACAGCATGCTGAATCCGTCCGTCCGCCAACATGTGAAGAGAACACTCGGCCCTCCGGAGGACCGCCACGGCGACGCCTCCCCGCTCGCCGAGGACGCACAACGCCTCTGCCGGCGGTCGCTGCGGTTCAAGGGCGTCATGGGCATTACCGAAAAGCTCGACGTCGAGGCACTCGAACTGGCCTGCTGGGCGCTGCAGTTGCCGCGAAAGCAGGCGGCACAGGTCAACCCCCCGGCCGGGAAGACGGGCCCGGGCAAGACCATTGCTGGCAAGACCCCACCCGGCAAGACGGCAGCGGGCAAGCTGGCATCGGGGAAGGTCGTGGGCGGCAAGGCGGCGTCCGGCGGCGTGTCTGCCGTGGCCGCGACGCCGGCCGGCCTGCGGTCCCGGGCCGAGGCCGCCGCCGAGCTGCTGATGACCACGTGGGCCGAGCACATCCCCACGGACCTGCTGGACCGCGCCCACCGGATCCTGCTGGAGGTCCCGCAGAAGCAGCCCGAGGCCTCCGAGGCCCGCCTCCTCGCCGAGGCCGTCGACTTCGAGGACTTCGGGCTCCTGGGCATCCTCAACGCCGCGATGCAGACGGCCCAGCAGGGCAAGTCCGCCGCCCACGTCGTGCAGAGCTACCGCCGACGCGACGAATACGGCTACTGGCAGGCGCGGCTCAAGGAAGGCGAAGGCCACCCCGCCCTCCGCGAACTCAAACTCGCCCGCCTCCAGCAGGCCCGCAGGATGATCAACGCCCTCGAGAAGGAACTGGAAGAAGACGCCGCGGAGTAGCAGGCCACCGCGCCCGGCCCGGTTTCGCCTGCAACTTCCCCGGCCGCGGCGCATAACCCGTTGCAGCCATGAAGCTGTTCCTCCCCGCCGCCGTCCTTCTCGCCACCGCCATGACCGCAAGCCGATCCGCCGACGCCGTCGAGATGGTCTACCCCGACACGCCCCGCGGCCAGGTCATCGACGACTACCACGGCACCCCCGTGCCCGACCCCTACCGCGCGCTGGAAGACCACAACGCCCCTGAGGCCCGCGCCTTCATCGCCGCGCAGAACGCCCTCACCCGGGACTTCATCCCAGCCGACGTCCGCGACACCTTCCGCGCCCGCCTGCAGGAACTGGTCAACTACCCCCGCCAGGGCCTGCCCGGCCGCGCGGGCGACGTGACCTTCCTCAGCCGCAACGACGGCCTGCAGAACCACAGCGTGCTGTTCGTGCGGGATGCCGCCGGCGAGCGCGTGCTCATCGACCCCAACACCTTCAGCGACGACGGCACCACCGCCCTGGCCGGCACGTGGAGCACGCGCGACGGCACGCTGCTGGCCTACGGCGTCTCCGAAGGCGGCAGCGACAACAAAGTCGTCCGGTTTCTGGACGTGGCGACGGGCGAACCCGTCGCCGGGGAACTGACGGACATGCGGTTCAGCTCCATCGCCTGGAAGTCGGCCGGCGAGGGCTTCTGGTACAACCGCTACCCGCCGAACGAACGCCTGAACAACCGCCTCTACTGGCACGCGCTAGGCAGCGACCAGGCCCAGGACCCTGTCGTCTACGCCCGCCCGGACGACCCGCAGATCGGCCTGTACCCGTGGGTCGAGGAGACGGGCCAGTACCTGTTCGTGTACGAAAGCCGCGGCACGGACCGCCGGGCCGGCATCGTCTTCCGAAACACCGATGCGCCCCCGGCCGACGGCGCGTTCAAGCGGTTGTTCGACATCGGGCAGGCCCGTTACGGCGTGGTGGCCGCCGTCGACGGCGTGTTCTACGTCTGGACCGACCAGGACGCCCCCAACCGCCGCCTCGTGAAGCTCGACCCGGCCGACCCCGGGCAGATGACCGACGTCATCCCCGAACGCGACGCCGTGCTCGAAAGCGTCAGCCTCGCCGGCGGGAAGCTCGTGGCCCTCTACCAGCGCGACGCGGCCAGCATGCTGAAGGTCTTCGACCTCGACGGCACCCACGAGACCGACATCCCCCTCCCCACCGTAGGCAGCGTCTATGGCGTCTCTGCTGAACACGACAAGCCCGAGGTCTACTTCGGCTTCACGAGCTTCAACTACCCCAGCAGCGTCTTCGCATACGACGTGAACACCGGCGAAACCACGCCCTACTTCCAGCCGGACGTCGACTTCGACCCGGCCGCGTACGAGGTCACCCAGGCGTTCGTCACCAGCCGCGACGGCACAAAGGTGCCCGTCTTCATCACCCACAAGAAGGGCCTGAAGCTCGACGGCACCAACCCCACCATCCTCTACGGCTACGGCGGGTTTTCAGTCGGGCAGTCGCCCTTCTTCTCCACCGGCAACGTCGCCTGGATGGAGGCCGGCGGCGTCTTCGCACTCGCCTGCATTCGCGGCGGCGACGAGTACGGCACCGCCTGGCACGAAGCCGGGAAGCTGGAAAAACGACAGAACGTCTTCGACGACTTCCACGCCTCGGCCCGCATGCTGATCGACGCGGGGTACACCCGCCCGGACAAGCTGGCTACCCGCGGCGGCAGCAACGGCGGGCTGCTCGTGGCCGCGTGCATGCTCCAGGAACCCGAACTCTACGGTGCCGTCATCTGCCATGTGGGCGTGCTGGACATGCTCCGCTTCCACACCTTCGGCACCGGCCGGTTCTGGACCGTCGAATATGGCAACGCCACCGAAAGCAAAGACCAGTTCGACTTCATGATCGCCTACAGCCCGCTGCACAACGTGAAGCCGATCAAGTACCCGGCACTGCTGGTCACCACCGGCGACGGCGACGACCGCGTCGTCCCGGCCCACTCGCTGAAGTTCGTCGCCGAGATGCAGCACACCGCCGACCCGGCCGGCGGGCCCTACCTGCTTCGCTACGACGTCGGCGTCGGCCACGGTGCCGGAAAGCCACTCTCCATGGCCTTGGACGAACAGGCCGACATCTTCGCCTTCCTCCACAAAACCCTGGAGATGGCAAAGTAAATGCGCTCGCGAAAGCGCGACCCGGGCTACGGCAGCCACTACACCCGCATTGGCCAGACTGTACTCCCCCTTCGCGTCATCCTTCGCGCCTATGTGCCTTCGCGAGCGCATGCGATTTGCCGCCGTCCCCGCGGAACGGTCTTTGCGTGCTCTTTTCGCATGAGCACTGACAACAAAGCACTCCACCGTCTTGCGAAAATTGTTGGCGGCAACCGCGTCTGCATGATGACCACTGTCGGCACCGACGGCCGGCTCTACAGCCGCCCCATGTACGCCCAAGGCGACATCGCCGACGGCGTTCTCTACTTCTTCACCTACCTGAACAGCGAAAAAATGGGCGAGATCGCCCACGACAGCCACGTGAACCTCGCCTTCACCGACCCGGACGACAACCAGTACGTCTCCATCGCCGGGGCTGCCCGCCTCGAGCCGGACGAGGGCAAGAAGAAGGAGCTTTGGAGCACCACGCAGCGGGCCTGGTTCCCAGACGGGCTCGACACGCCCGGGCTGGCGCTAGTACGGGTCGATTGCACCTCCGCCGAGACGTGGGACGCGGCCAACCAACTGCTGACGCACCTGTGGGGCACCGCAAAGGCCGCCGTGACCGGCAAGCCGCCCAAGACCACGAGGCAGGAGCACGTCGAACTCGGCTAGCTCGACTGGCCGACTCGTCTGGTCGGTGCCGTCTGGTCGGCATCGGGCCGCTCTGCTACGTTGCGGGCATGGCAGATGTACCCTTGAAAGACCTTCTCGATTGCGCTCAGGAGGCCGCTTGGCGGGCCGGGCAGCGCACGCTGGCGTACTTCAACACCGGCGTCGATATCGAGGTGAAGTCCGACGACACCCCCGTCACCGTGGCCGACAAGGAGGCCGAGACGGTCATCCGCAACTACGTCAAACGCCACTTCCCCACGCACAGCGTGCTGGGCGAGGAGCACCCCGACGACCTGGGCGACCCGAACTACAAGTGGATCCTCGACCCGATCGACGGGACCAAGAGCTTCATCCACGGCGTGCCGCTGTACGGCACGCTCATCGGCGTGGAGGTGCACGGCGTCTGCCGCGTGGGCGTGCTGCACCTGCCGGCCCTCAAGGACATGATCGCCGCCGCCGACGGCGAGGGCTGCACGTGGAACGGCCGGGCCACCGGCTGCTCCAAGGTCACGGAGTTGAAGGACGCGACGATCCTGGCCGGGAGCATCACGCGCGCCATCGACCGGTCGAACGCTTACGAGAAGCTGGCCCGCAATGCCCGGCTCAACCGCGGCTGGGGGGATGCGTACGGCTACGCGCTGGTGGCCACCGGCCGGGCCGAGGCGATGCTCGACCCGAAGATCAGCCCGTGGGACTGCGCCTGCATGCCGCCGATCTTCCGCGAAGCCGGCGGATGGTGCGGCACCTGGGCCGGCGAAGAGACCATCTACGGCAAGGACTTCCTGGCATGCGCCGGCGGCATGAAGGACCTCGTGCTGGAAGCCACCCGCCATGAAACCAGACGAAAGTAACCCGCAGCTTCCGAGACCGACCCCGCCCGAGCCCACCGAGCCGAACCAGACAAGGCTCGTGCTGATGATCTTCGGCATTGCGGGGCTGCTGGCGGCGTCGGGGCTGGTGCTGTTGCTGTTCATCTACGTCTTCAGCGGCAACACGGAAGACCAACTGGGCCGGGACCGGATCGAACGCCTCGGCCACTTCCGCTTCCCCGCCGAGACGGGGCAGGTCTTCTTTCACTTCGACGCGGCGACGGGCACGCTGTGGGTCCGCTTCGCGATGCCGGCCAGGCAGTGGCGGGCGTTCGTCGAATCCACGGCGATCGAGAACTTCGAGACGATCGAGGCGCTGCCGGCCGCCTTCGGCCGCGTACCCCCGCCCGCCGCCGACTGGTGGCTGACCGCCACGCCCACCAACGCCCGCCTGGGTCAAGCCCGTGCCGACGGCTACACGCAAACCGTCCTGGCCGACTTCAACGCCTCAGCCCGGCCGACGGTGTACGTGATCGTCGTGCAGGAGTGAAACGGGATTCGGGAGGGCGAGACTCCAGTCCAGCCGGGATTCGGGAGGGCCAGTCAACATCCGGCGGGCGGCAGTTGCCCCTTCTGCATTGTCTTCATAGACTCGCTCGACCGATTTACCTTTCAAGGAGTGCGTTTTCGTGCCGAAAAGTGATGCCATCGAAGTCGAGGCCACCGTCAAAGAGTCGTTGCCCAACGCCATGTTCAAGCTGCAGTTGGACGATTCGGACCGAATCATTCTCGGCATCATTTCGGGGAAAATGCGCAAGCACTTCATCCGAATCCTCCCCGGAGACCGCGTGAAGGTGCAGCTCTCACCCTACGACCTGAGCAAGGGTCGCATCGTCTACCGACAGAAGTAGCCCCGCCCGCGAACTGCCTCTAAGCCGCTGGCCGAAGGCCGCGCGCCGGGCGTGAAGACGCTTGCCGCCTGGGGTGCGCCTCGACGCTCGTAGCGCGGCCTGCGGCTTATACCTTCTGGTTTGAACCTTCCAACGCCGTCCGCAGGTGCCCGCCCGCGGCCGAGAGCCGTTGCGCGGCCTGCGCCGGGTCCAACTGCAGGTGGTGCATCGCCACGGCCAGCTTCACGTGTCCGCCGGCCTCGACGAGCAGCCTGGCGGCCTCGGGGCGGTCCACCGG
Organism: Phycisphaerae bacterium; assembly: GCA_050329715.1. Lineage (GTDB taxonomy): Bacteria > Planctomycetota > Phycisphaerae > Tepidisphaerales > Tepidisphaeraceae > DAIOTR01. The sequence continues at coordinate 16,590 of JBHJOM010000066.1, read as the reverse complement.
GCACAAGTCCATGATCAACCGCTGGGCCCGGTCCACCAGCTTGGCGTTGGTCGCCCGCAGGTCCACCATCAGGTTGCCGTGCACCTTGCCGAGCTTCACCATCGCCAGCGTCGAGATCTGGTTCAGCATCAGCTTCGTGGCCGTGCCGGCCTTGAGGCGCGTACTGCCCGTGACGACCTCCGGCCCGGTGACGCAGCAGATGACCACGTCCGCCGCAGGGTTCTCGACCGGCACGCAGGTAAGGAACACCGTCGCCGCCCCCAGTTCCCGCGCCCGCCCCAGCGCGCCGTGGACGTAAGGCGTCGTGCCGCCGGCGGCAATGCCGACGACGGCGTCCGCGGCCGAGACGCCGTGCGCATCGACGTCCGCCCGGCCGCCGGCGTAGCTGTCCTCGGCCCCTTCCTGCGCGACGAACATCGCCTCCTTCCCCCCGGCGATCACGCCGACGACCCGCCCCGGCTCCACGCGAAACGTCGGCGGGCACTCCGAGGCGTCCAACACGCCCAGCCGGCCGCTGGTGCCGGCACCGAAGTAAAGCAGCCGCCCGCCCCCGGCCAGCCGGGCCGCCACAAGGTCCACGGCGCGGGCCACATCTTCGGCCACGGCCTCCACGGCTTCCACGGCCAGCCGGTCCTGACGGTTCATCACGGCCAGGGCCTGGGCGGTGGTCATCGCGTCGAGGTTCTGGCTCTCGGGCAGGCGGCGCTCGGTCGGCAGGTGGCCGCGGTCGGGGGTGGAAGCGGGCAGCGACGTCATGCGGGCATTATCGACGCAAACGTCGGGCAACAAACCCCGCGGCAACGATTTCGTGCTTGCGTCCGGCGGGCCAGCAAAGAAACATCGTCGGCGTGACGACCTTCGACGACCCGTACGACCTCAAGCCGGCCCAATCCGGCCGCCGGGATGATGCACTGCCCACCGCCGCGACCCCGGTCCGCCGTACGGCCGACGAACCGGCTCTCGCCGAGGACGCCGCTACCGACGCGCCCCCCACCGACGCGCCCGCGACAGTCGTGCCCGCCGCCGCCCCGGCGTTGCGGCTGCTCCCGCGCGTCGTCGAGCCGGAGGGGTTCGTCCGTACGTGGTTCTACCCGCTGGTGGCGCTGGCCGTGGCGGCGGCTTACTTCGCCTTCGCGCTAACGTTCTGGGGCCCGGCCCACCCGGGCAACAACCAGAACGGCTACCTCGTGGGCGGCCTGAACTTCGCCGGGGACCTGTTCCTCCCCGTGACCGACGCCGCAGGCAACACCCGCTTCAACCTGGATACGACCGGCGCCTTCTCCACCGGCATGACGCCGCGGGAGCCGTACGGTTTCGTCGGGCTGATGTGGATGCGCGCCTTCGACGGCATGCACTACCCGAAGTACCCGCTGGGGTTGCCGGTGCTCAATGCGCTGGCGATCTGGGCGGCGCGGCTCGCCGGCCGGCCGGAGCAGGCTTACGTCTGGGCGCACCTGGTCTCGCCGATTTGCGGTGCTTTGGGTCTGGTAGGCACGTTCCTGCTGGCCCGGCGGGTGGCCGGGTCGTTCGCGGGGCTGCTGGCGATGGTGATGCTCGGCTTCGGGCAGGCGTACCTGATTCTGGCCGTCAACCCCAGCAGTCACGCCGCGACCGTGATGTTCGCCGTCTGGGGCATGTACTTCCTGGTGCTGTGGTGGCAGACGGGCTTTAGCCTCGCCGGGGCGGCCGCGGGGTTCGCGCTGGGCGCTGCCATGACCGTCCGCTACACCGAGGGGCTGCTGCTGCTGCCGTTGGCGCTGGCGTGCGTGCTGGCGTTCCGGCCGGTGGGCGTGAGGCACAAGCGGTTCAGCTACGGGCTGGCATCGCTGTTCGGCGTGGGGCTGGCGGCGGGGTGCTGGGGGCTGCTGCAGTTCAAGGCCGCCGCGGCCGAGGGGACGCCCAGCCTGTGGCTCCTGCTCTTCGGCATCCAGAACACCGAGCTCTTCGCCGGGCACCCGGCCGGGTACTTTCAGGCCAACTTCTGGTTCGGCCTGCTGCTGTTCATCACCCTGTGTTGCGGCGTGGGGTTCGTCGTGGCGTTCAGTTGGCGGCAGTGGCACCGGGTGCTGCCCGCGGCCGTGCCGCTGCTGGCTTGGTGCGTCCCGGCGGCGTTCCTGTTCATGACGAACCTCGCCGAACTGGGCCACCTCACCGGCTACGACCTATCCAACGAGAGCGTGAACGACAAGAACTTCACTTACCAGCTCTTCATCGAAAACTGGGAGCGAACCATCCGCCAACTCTACGAGCAGGGCCTGTTCTTCGTCGCCCCGCTGGGCCTGACGGGCCTGGGGCTGCTGCTGGCCCGGCACCGGCGGCTGGGGCTGCTGCTGTTCGCCTGGCTCGTGCCGACGACGCTGCTCTACACCGCCTACTACTACGCCCCGGAGATGAGCATCGCGTATCAACGGTTCTTTTTAAGCGTCTTCCCGGCGGTGGCGGTCGGGGCGGCGTTTTTGTTCGCCCGCGGCGTGCTGGAGCACCCGAACGTGAAGGAAAGCCGCCTGGGCCGCGTGCTGGCACCCGTCGCGGTGGCCGGCGTCGTGCTGCTGGGGGCGTACACCGGCACGTACCGCGCGATCGAAGGCAACGAGGCGGACGCGGACATCGGCTACATCCTGGCGACCGCCGTGCGAAGCAACCAGAACCTCGCCGGGCTCGGCGAGGTCGTCGCTCAGCACGCCTCGGCCGGGGACGTGGTGCTGGCCGGCGGCAACTTCATGACCCACGACCTGCCGTACCACCTGCAGGCGATCGACCGCTACGAGCTTTACCGCGAGGACGCGTTCAGCCGCCGCGGCTTCTCCACGCTCCGCAGCTTCGGACGGGGAATCACCGACGGCAACCCCAACCCCATCCAGCCCGAGCGCGTCGCGTTCTACGAGCGGCTGTACAAGCAATCCGGCCAGGAGCTTCGGGCCGAACGCGACCGCGTCTTCGCACAGGCGTTCGCCGAAGGCCGGCGGGTCTTTTTCGTCTCCGACGTCCCGAGCACCGACGCCGCCGAGGCCGACTTCAAGCGGACGTACGACGTGCAAAACGTTCCCGGCGGCCGATGGCGCGACGTGCCGATGATCTTCGCCGAGGAGCCCGAAGCGGAAGAAACCACCCGGCGCAGCCGCCAGTGGGGCGCACCCCGGCAACGGCCCAGCCCCTTCGCCCGAAAAATCAGCGTGACGACGTGGCGGATGATCGAAGTGTTGCCCAAAGCCGAGGCCACTGAGCCCGTCGAGCCGGTCGAGACCGCTTCACAATAATCCCGGCCGCGGCACGTTGCACCTTGGCAGGCGTGCTTCGTCCGATAGGCTGAGTTGCTTCGTCATGACCGTTACCGACTTCGAGCCCATCGAGCGGATGCAGGCACGGCCGGGGCTCGAGGAGCACCTGCGCCTCAAGCCACGCCAGCGTCGCAGACGCCGCAAGCCGCAAAGCTTCCTGGGCCCGCTGCCCCGGCTCGTGGAGGTCGAACGCCCCGCCGTCCGTTACGGTTACGCCGTTGCCACGGCACTCGTCTGCTGTGCGTTCTTCTTCACCGCCGTCTGCTTCTGGGTGCCGGCCCACGGCGGGGTGGACCAGCACGGCTACCTCGTCGGCGGCAAGCTCCTGGCCGAGACGTTCACCATGGGCCACACCCCCACCCGCCCCGGGCTGGAGGGCGTGGACCCGCACGGTTTCGTCGGGCGGATGTGGGTCGGCATGGACTTCGGCACCGAGTACCACCGCCACTACCCCAAGTACCCCATCGGCCTGCCGCTGCTCTACGCCTGCTGCTTCTGGCTCGGCGAACTGCTCGCATTCTTCGGCTTCGGCAAGGGCGTCGACGGCATGCCGTGGGGGCCGTGGCTGAGCTACTGGGTCTCGCCCGTCGCCATGACGGCCGCGGTGGCCGGGACGTTCCTGCTCGGCCGTCGCGTCGCAGGCAGCTTCCCGGCGTTCCTTGCCGCCCTTGTCTTCGCCACCAGCCCGACCACGCTCGCACTCACCACGAACCCCAACAGCCACGCCACGGCCGTCGCCTGCGCGGTGCTGGGGCTCTGGCTGCTGCTGCGGTGGTGGCAGGAGCATACCGTGGGCCTTGCGGCGGCCGTCTCGGCGTTTATGGGCGGCTTCTTCCTGGGTTACGGCGTCACCATCCGCTACACCGAGGGGACACTGCTGCTGGCGTTGCTCTTCGTGGCCGTCATGCAGCTTCGCCCCGGGCTGCTGGCGAGCTGGCGTAACGCCGGGCTTGCGGTGCTCGGCTGGGCGATTCCCGTCGGCTTCCTCATGGCGTTCAACCTCGGGGCGATGCGCAGCCTCACCGGGTACGACCCGACGAACGAGTCGGGCGGCTTCCGCCTCGAGTTTTTCATCGACAACTGGGAGACCATGTTCCGCCAGATGGGTGTCGGCGGGCTGTTCTTCGTCTTCCCGCTCTCGCTGGCGAGCCTCACGGCCATGTTCTGGTGGCGGTGGCGCGTCGCGACGCTCTTTGCGCTGTGGGTCGTGCCGTGCCTGCTGATCTACACGTTCTACTACTGGGCCCCGGACTCCGACGGCACGGGCTACCTGCGATTTTTCCTGACGGTGATGCCGGCGCTGGCGATCACGGCGTTCTGGGTGCTGGGCCGGCTCCGCCGCAAGTGGCGCGACCACGCCGTGCGCCTGGGCCGGTGGCAGGTCGCGGCGGTGGCGGTGCTGGGCCTGCTCGTGGCGGCGTTGAGCGTGCCGCTGATGGTCTCGGACCAACTGCGTGACGCCGCCAAGGACATGGAGCAGGTGGCCGAGGCCGGCGTGACGGGCGACGCCGAAGGTTCCGCCGACACGCCGCCGTCGGTCGATGCCCCGCCGGGCAGCTTTCGGGAGGCGTTCACGGCGCGTTATGCGCTGGAGGGGCCCTCAACGGAGACGATGGTGCCGCTCGCGGTGATGTTCGGCGTGCTGGCCGCCGCGGCCGCCGCCGCCGCCATGAAGCGCCGCTCCGCCGTGCCGACACTTCTGGCCGGTGCGCTGGGGCTCATCGCCACGGGCGGGCAGTTGGAGACGGCCACCGGCCGCCTCGTGGACGACCAGGCCCGCCGCCTCGTCCTGGCGACGGACGCGAAGCAGGTGCTGGCGAACGTGCCCGCGGGTGCGATCCTCTTTTGTGACGACACGCAGTTGCTCCACCAGCTCGATTTCGTCGGCCGCTACATCCTCTACGGCATGGAGACATTCGACGAAGGCCGCATCAACCGCCTGGCCAGCCAGAACGACTGGCGCAACAACGGGCAGGACGACGCCCAGACCGACGACCCCGGCTACCGCGCCTGGCTCGTGGGCGAACTGGACGACCTGAAGCAGGCCGACCTGCAGAACGCCGCCAAAGCTGCCGTGGCCGACGCCGCCGAAGTCGGGCGGGCGTCGTTCGCCGTCGTGACGCTCTCGGACCGCGAGTACGCCGATTACAACCGCACCGACGACCGCCGGCGGGACCACTGGCTGCTCGGACGAATCGGGCGTGAACTGCAACGCGAGGTGGTGGCGACGTGGGAGCACACCGCGGTGGACCGAACCCAGGACAGCCGCGTCGCCCGCCGTCGCAACACCAACCCGTGGCCACGGATCATCCGCGGCAGCACGGCGACGCAGGTGTGGGAACTGAAGCCCGAGGAGTGAGCGGGCGGGGAAGCGTGCAGGTGTTGGCGCTACCGCCGCCCCTTGGCCTCGGCGCAGAGGCGGTCGGCCTGGCGTGTCGGCTCCGGCAGGCGGTAGCGCGTGCAGCAGGCGAGCACCAGAGCGCGGGCCGAGGGCAGGTCCACGCGGTGGCCGACGGAGACGTACACCGGCTTGACGTTCGCCCGCGTCCGCAGCACGAGGCCGAGGGTTTCGCCGGCGTCGGTCAGGGGCGTGTCGCTGCCGGCTTCGGGTGCCGGCTCGGCGTGCTCGCCCACGAGGCGGCTCTTGGCGACGCCGACGGCCGGGACGTTCCGCTGAACGCCGACGAACGTCGCCAGCCCGCACCGTCGCGGGTGCGCGTGGCCGTGGGCGTCGAACATCGCCGCGCCGAACGGGTGCTCCAACGTCGCCAGCGCCATGTAAACGGCCGGGCCTTCGCGGAAGGCGAGGTAACCGGGGATGTAAGGCACCGTCACCCGGAGCATGACCGACCGCGTCTCGACGAGCTGCTTCGCTTCCCGGTCCCACACCACGGCCACGGCGAAGACCCACGCCTTGTCGTCGCTGAACGCACAGTCCGCCCCGGCGACGAACCGCGGCAACGTAACGAGCGGCGCGACGACGACCCGCCGCCGCACCGCCGCCTGCTCCTCCCGCCACCGCTCGACAATCTCACTCGCCACAGAAAGAGCATACCTGTCGACGACGTCTCATTGCTTATTACTCATTGCCTTCCCCCCCTCGCTGGCAGCACCCGGCCGACCGGGTATCCTGCTTGATATGAGCCGATACAGCATCGCCGACTTCGTCACGCAGACTTCGCAGGACCCCACCGCCACGAGCCTTTTCGAGCTTGAGAGTGACCGCATGCTCGAGGTGAACCTCGCGGGCATGATGTGGATCAAGACGGGCGTGATGGTCGCCTACACCGGGCAGATCAAGTACACGCGCGAAGGCATCCTCGAGCAGGGGCTGGGGGCGCTGTTCAAGAAGGCCATCAGCGGCGAGGGGGCCCGCCTCACCAAGGCCGAGGGGCAGGGCCGCATGTACCTGGCGGACACGGGCAAGAAGGTCACGATCCTTCACCTGCACAACGAGGCGATCGTGGTGAACGGCAACGACGTGATGGCGTTCGAGCCGAGCCTGAAGTTCGACATCCGCATGATGCGCAAGATCGCCGCGATGGTCTCCGGCGGGCTGTTCAACGTGCGGTTCGAAGGCAGCGGCATGCTGGCCATCACCACGCACTACGACCCGCTGACCCTCCGCGTGACGCCGGGCCAGCCCGTCTTCACCGACCCGAACGCCACCATCGCCTGGAGCGGCAACCTGCAGCCGGAGTTCAAGACGGACGTGAGCCTCAAGACCTTCATCGGCCGAGGCTCGGGCGAGAGCCTGCAGATGGTCTTCAACGGCGACGGCTTCGTGGTCGTGCAGCCGTACGAGGAAGCTTCCTTCCAGCGGACGGCCTCGAGTTGAGCACGACAGCGACAACCCGGTCGGCCGCCGCACGGCTCGACTCGCCGCTGGGCATGCTCACGCTCGTCGCGACGGAGGAGGGGCTCACCCGCCTCGACTTTGGCACCGAGCCGCCCGCCGAGGCGGTGCTGGTTCACCCCGGCGAGCACCCGGTGCTTTCGCTGGCGGCCGGGGAGCTTGCCGCGTACTTCGCCGGCCGGCTCCGTACCTTCACCGTGCCGCTCGCGCCGGCCGGCACGGCGTTTCAACTGCAGGCGTGGGCGTACCTGCGTGAAATCCCCTTCGGCCAGACGCGAAGCTACGGCCAGCAGGCCCGCGCGCTGGACGCCCCGGCCGCCACGCGGGCCGTCGGCCGGGCCAACGGGCAGAACCCCGTCGGCGTCATCGTGCCCTGCCACCGCGTCGTCGGCGCGACCGGCCGGCTCACCGGCTACGCCGGGGGCATCGAGCGTAAGGCCTGGTTACTGGAGCACGAGCGGGCCGTCACCGGGACGGGGCTGTTCGGTTAAGCCGGCGGCGGTTTCAAATCTCGCCGACGCGTCGTTTCTTTGCCGGCAGGTTTTGAAGGCTGTCGGGGCGGGTTGGGCGTACAATGCCGGTCTTGCCCTTACCCGACGCAGCCAACCCATCACCCACCATGACCGACACCACCCGGAACGACCGGTGCGTGCGCATCCGCGGCGCGCGCGAGCACAACCTCAAGAACATTGACGTCGACGTCCCGCGGGACAAGCTCGTCGTCATCACCGGCCTCTCCGGCTCCGGCAAGAGCACCCTCGCGTTCGACACCATCTACGCCGAGGGCCAGCGCAAGTACATGGAGAGCCTCTCGGCCTACGCGCGCCAGTTCCTCGACCAGATGCAGAAGCCGGCCGTCGACGACATCGACGGCCTGCCCCCCACCATCGCCATCGAGCAGCGGCACGCCTCCAGCAACCCACGCTCCACCGTCGCCACCACCACCGAGATCTACGACTACCTCCGCGTCCTCTTCGCCCGGGCCGGCATCCCCCACTGCTGGGAGTGCGGCCGAAAGGTCCACGCCCAGACCCCCACCCAGATCACCGACGCCGTCATGGCCATGGGCGAGAAGACCAAGCTCATGGTCCTCTCCCCCCTCGTCCGCGACCAGAAGGGGGAGCACAAGGAGGTCTTCGTGGCCCTGGCCAAGCAGGGTTACGTCCGCGCCCGCGTCGACGGCGAAGTGACCGACGTCGACGCCGAGAACCCGCCGGCACTCAAGAAGACGTTCAAGCACAGCATCGAAGCCGTCGTCGACCGCATCATCCTCAAGCCCGACATCCGCAGCCGCCTGGCCGACAGCATCGAGACGGCCCTGAAACTCTCCCGCGGCCTGGCCATCGTCACCGTGCAGGCGGCCGACGGCACCTGGCACGACCACCTGTTCTCCGAGACCTTCGCCTGCCCCGTTCACCCGCACGTGAGCCTGGGTGAGCTGGAGCCGCGGCTGTTTTCCTTCAACAGCCCGCAGGGCGCATGCGGCGAATGCCACGGCCTGGGCACCAAGCTGGAGTTCGACCCGGAACTCATCATCGCCGACGACACCCTCTCGCTCGAGAACGGCGCGATCGAAGCCTGGCGCAAAAACGGCAAGCGGATGAACATCTACTACGCCCGCGTGCTCCGCACCTTCTGCCGCGACTTCGGCGTCGATTACCACGCGCCGGTGAAGACCTTCCCCAAGAAAGCACTCGACGCCCTGCTGCTGGGCACCGAGGCGGCCGACGCGGCCGCCGGGAGAACGACCAAGTCCTCCGGCACCTACTTCGAGGGCGTCATCCCCAACCTCGCCCGCCGGTTCGAGAACACCGAGAGTGAGTTCGTCAAGCAGCGGCTCATCGGTTACATGTCCGAGCTGCCCTGCCCGACCTGCGGCGGCCGCCGGCTTCGGCCCGAGGCGCTGGCCGTGCGGCTCTATACGCAGGACGAATGGCAGCGGATGCAGGCGGCCGGCGGCCCGGACGTGCCGCACATCGGCCCGGAGACAAAAGGCAAAAAACCCAAGGGCAAGACCAAAAACCCCACCGCCAACACCGACGACCTGCCCGGCTTCAGCATCAACGACGTGACGCGGATGAACGTCGAGCAGTGCCACGCCTTCTTCGACACGCTCCACCTCACCGGCGAGCAGGCCCTCGTGGCCGAGCCGATCGCCAAAGAGATCAAGGGCCGCCTCTCCTTCCTGCTGGACGTGGGCCTGGGCTACCTGAACCTCAACCGCAAGACCGGCAGCCTCTCCGGCGGCGAGGCGCAGCGCATCCGCCTGGCCACGCAGGTCGGCTCCAAGCTCGTGGGCGTCTGCTACGTGCTCGACGAGCCGACCATCGGCCTGCACCAGCGCGACAACGACCGCCTCATCGCCACGCTGCTCAAGCTCCGGGACATCGGCAACTCCGTCATCATGGTCGAGCACGATGAAGACTGCATCCGCGCCGCCGATTACCTGATCGACATCGGCCCCGGTGCCGGGGCGCACGGCGGCCGCGTCATCGCCGAGGGCCCGATGCCCGAGGTCCTCGCGCAGCGCGGCAGCCTCACGGTCAAATACCTCACCGGCGAGCTGGCCATCATGACGCCCCGCAACCGCCGCCCGATGACCGACAAGAAGGCCATCACCCTCCGCGGCTGCCGGGCCAACAACTTAAAGAACGTCGACGTCAGCTTCCCGCTGGGCGGCTTCGTCTGCGTGACGGGCGTCTCCGGCTCCGGCAAGAGCACGCTGGTCAACCAGACGCTCCTCCCGGCGCTCAAGCGCCGGCTGTACGCCAGCAAGGTCAAGCCCGGCGAGCACAAGCAGCTTGCCGGGGCGGACAAGGTGGACAAGGTCATCGAGATCGACCAGTCCCCGATCGGCCGAACGCCCCGCAGCAACCCGGCCACCTACACCGGCTGCTTCGACGAGATCCGCCGCGTCTTCGCCAAGACCCGCGAGGCCAAGATCCGCGGCTACGAGCCGGGCCGGTTCAGCTTCAACGTCAAGGGCGGCCGCTGCGAAGCCTGCCAGGGCCAAGGCACCAAGCTCATCGAGATGCACTTCCTCCCGGACGTCTACGTCGTCTGCGAAGCCTGTCACGGCACCCGCTACAACGCCGAGACCCTCGAGATCAAGTACCGCGGCAAGAGCATCGCCGACGTGCTGGACATGACCACCGAAGAGGCCACCGGCTTCTTCGAAAATTTCCCGGGCATCTACCGCATGCTCAAGGCGATGCGGGACGTGGGCCTTGGTTACGTGAAGCTCGGCCAGCCCTCCACGCAGCTTTCCGGCGGCGAGGCGCAACGCGTCAAGCTCGCCAGCGAACTGGGCAAGAACGCCACCGGCCACACGCTCTACGTGCTCGACGAGCCGACGACGGGCCTGCACTTTGCCGACATCCAGAAGCTCCTGCACGTGCTGAACCGCCTGGCGGACCTGGGCAACACGGTGCTGGTGATCGAGCACAACCTTGACGTCATCAAGTGCGCCGACTGGCTGATCGAAATGGGCCCCGAAGGCGGCGAAGCCGGCGGCACGGTCGTCGGCGTCGGCACGCCCGAGCAAATCGCCGATCTGACCGCCACCAGCCACACCGCCAAGTACCTGGCCCCGAAGCTGGCACCGTTGCATGAGCCGGAACTGCAAACCGCCTGACGACGAACGTCGCACGATGCGACGCGTGCCGGCGGTTGGAGGTGCATGCTTGAGATGCCGCGAAGCGAAAACGCCCTCAAGCCCGGCCGAGTGGCCGGACTTGAGGGCTTGACCGTTCGCATGGGCGGCACGCCTGACGGCTGCCCATGGCGTTGCTCGGGCTAGTCGTCGTTGTTCTGCATGTTGTTGCCGAGGTTCTCGACGGCTTCGCCGGCCTGCTGGCGGGCCCGCTCGGCCTGCTCGCCGGCGGCGTCGGCACCACGGTCGATCTGGTTGCCGAGGTTGTCGGCACCACGCTCGACCTCGTTGCCGAGGTTGTCGGTACCACGCTCGAGGTCGTTGCCCAGAGACTCGGTATCTCGTTCGATTTCGTTGCCGAGATTTTCGGTATCCCGCTCGAGTTCGGTCTCCGTCTCGACCTCTTCGCTCTCACAACCGGCCAGAGCCAGCGGCATGGCGGCGGCGGCGAGGAACGTGCAGCCGGTCATCAACTTCTTCAACAAATCAGACATCGGTCGTCTCCTTCTTAAGTCCACATGCACGCCGATCCCGCTCGGGACCAGCCCACGAGCTCCACCAGCGCAAGATCATACGCATTATTGCCAAACGCCGCGGCGGTCGGATTTGCCCGGTCGCGCACAGGGCACTCGGCCCTGCCTGCGAACCGTAGCAACGACTGGGCCGAACCTTGATCGTCGGGGGTTTTGCCCCAATACACGCTTTCGCCTTGGCGCTGACCGCCTGCCCCCCTCATGATGCCGGGCATGTTCGTCATGACTGCGACCCCGAGTCCCCGCGTCGAGGATCCGCTTCAGGAGACCGCCGTATTTTTCTCCCGCTTTACGCACCCGGAATTTCTGGCGGCAGTGGCCGTCCGAGGCGTTCTGGTGCTGGCAACGGTCATCGTGGCGATGGTCCTGCTCCGCGTCGGCCGACGCGTGCTGACGAAGGTAGGCCAGACCCGCCGCATCCCCGACGCCGTACTGGCCCCCTTCCGCATCGGGTTGCGTTACCTGCTGATCGTTCTGGTGGTCATCCTGTCGCTGCAGTTCATGGGCGTGGAGATGGCGACGATCTGGGCGGTGCTCTCGACGCTGCTGGCGCTGGTGGCGATCGGGTTCGTGGCCGTGTGGAGCACGCTCTCCAACGTCCTGTGCAGCCTGCTGCTGATGATCTTCAAGCCGTTCCGCATCGGCGACACGATCGAGATCGTCGAGCCGACGGGCGACACGAAGGGCATCAGGGGCCGGGTGGTGGACCTCTCGCTGATGTTCACGGTGATCCGGGCCGACGGCAACCAGGACGTGTTTGAGGTACCGAACAACACGTTTTTCCAGAAGACCATCCGCCGGACGGCCGGGCGGGCGACCGTGAGCATCGAAGACCACGTGCAGCAACACGGCCTGACGGGCCTGAACCCGGACGCCAACAGGGAACCGGCCGCTTCCCCCGCCACGCCGCCCGCTACGACGCCCGCCACGACGCCCGCGAGCCCCGCCAGGCAGGGCACCAGCCCGGCCGAATACGACCCGGGCCGCTCAATGCCCCGCTGAGGCCGTGTGCACGTCCTTGGCGGGCGTCTGCACGTCCGTGTCCGTGTCTGTATCAGGCTGCCGGCGGATGTCCCACAACAAGTACAACGTCAGCACAAGCCACAACAGGCCGACCCCGGCCACGTAGCCCCAGCTCTTGAGGATCAACAGCATCGGCAGCAGGAATGTCGTAGTCTGCCACAGCAGTGCGGCGACGAGTCGTACCTTGGTCGAGGTGTGCTCCGTGGTGTCGGCGGTCTTCCAAGCGGCCGGCCAAAGGCCGAACGGACGCACGCGGAGGTAGAACGCCCGGGCCGTCTCCTCCGCGACGGCCTTGGCCGCGTACGTGCCGATGAAACACCCGACGAGCGAGACGCCGGCGACGAACCCGATCGTCTGCCACTCATTAAGCCCCGTATCCACCACAGTGACGAGCAACGAGCCGAGGAACCCGAACAGGATGCCCACGCAGAACCCGCTGCCGTTGAGCCGGCCCCAGAACCACCGCAGCGCGAACGGCATCAGGAACGCGGGGAAAAGCTGCACCACGATCTTCGTCCAGACATACGTCACATTCCCCTGCGGGAGGGACAGTGCAATGGCCAGCCCCACCGCCACGATGCCCGCCGAGGCAAGGTACCCGACGACCACCTGCGACCGCTCGGAGACGCCCGCGGCGTTGCCCGGGCCGGGCTGGTCGACGGCGTCCGCCCGGCCGGAACGCAGCGGGACCCACAGGTCCTTCACCACGTAGCTGGCCCCGGCGTTGATGGTGCTGTCGAAGGTGCTCATGCTCGCCGCGAATACCGCCGCGATGGCAAGCCCGCGCAGCCCGGCCGGGAAGTAGTCACTTAGCAGCACGCCGGAAAGAATCCGCTCCGGGTCCTGCTGCCCGATGCCCAGGTGTATGGCGATGATGGCAAACCCGAGGACCATCGGCCATCGGAAGGCGAAGAGCAGCGCCCAGAGCATCGAGAGCTTGTACGTGTCCTTGTCGGTGGCCGAGGCGTAGTACCGTTGCGCCATGTACGCCGAGCCGCCGGAGCCGCCAAGGCCCTCGAGGATGCCCTTGCCGGCGAAGAAAAGCAGGAAGACCCAGAAGATCGCGTACGGATCCTCCCCTCCGATGTCCGCCTCCGGTGCCGGGATGTGCAGCACCGGCCAGGGGACGTTCAGCCCGTTTACATGCCCCGGCCAACTCGCCAGCAGTTCCGGCGAGACGAGGTTGAACGCCTGCACGGAGATGTAAACCGCCGCGGCACCGATGAGGAACGCCTGGAACACGTCCGTCCAGACCACGCCGTAAAGCCCCGAGACCATGGTGTAGACGAGCGCAACGACGGCCATGCCGACGCTGAGCCAGACGACGGCCGCCTGGCGGGCTTCCTGCATCTGCGCGTATTGCGATTCAAGCTGCCCCAGCCGGTGTGTGTCGGCGGCGAGTTCGCTGCCTTGCAGCTGTCCGATTTCCTGGCTCACCTGGGCCATCTCGACGCTGGTGGGCACGTCGAAGCGGTCGGGCACGAAGTCCGCCAGGAACTTACCCGAGGCGACGAGGAAGAACGTGACCATGCCGACGGTGATGATCAGGTACGTGAACGCGGCGGTGTACCGGGCGAGCCGGCCCTGGGTGCCTCGACCGAAGCGGAGTTCCATCCACTCGGCCGTGGTGGTGACGCCGCTGCGGCGGTGCCATTTGCCCATGAAGGCGAGCCAGATGGCGATGGGCAGGACGACGCCGCCGCGCATCTCGATGAAGAACCCCTGCAGGCCGTAAGTGTAGATGAAGGAGATGATGACGATGGTGCCGGCGACGTCGAGGTTGGAGCTCATGCCGCTTGCGCCCAGGGCCCACCAGGGCATGCGTCGGCCGCCGAGGAAATACTCGTCGGACCCTTGCCCCGCCTTCTTCGCCAGCAGTCCGCCGATCAGCACCAGACCCAGGAGGTACCCTCCGACGATCACGTAGTCGATCGTTTCCATCTCAGGTGCACCGTAGTGGATTTTGGCGGCGGGTTGAACCCTTGAAGATGCTGCCGCGGCAGTCGCCACCTCTGGACCACCCGCCACGATGCACTACAACTACAGCCATGGCGGACCGACCCAACATTCTGTTCATCACCAGCGACCAGCAGCACTTCTCCACCCTCGGCGTCACCAACCCGAAGATCAAAACGCCCAACCTCGACCGCCTCTGCCGCGAGGGAACCCGCTTCGACCGCGCCTACTGCAACAACCCCCTGTGCAGCCCCAGCCGCAGCACCATGATCACCGGGCAGTACCCCTCGTGGCACGGCTGCTGGACCATCGGCGTCAAGCTCGACGAATCCGTCCCGACCGTAGGCGACCACCTCCGCAACGCCGGGTACGTCACGCATCTCATCGGCAAGGCCCACTTCCAACCCTTAAAAAGCACCCCGGAACAGACCAGCCTCGAATGCCAGCCCAAGCTGCGCGACCTGGGCTTCTGGCGTCATTTCACCGGGCCGTGGTACGGCTTTGATCGCATCGAACTGACCCGCAACCACACCGACGAGTCTCACGCCGGCCAGCACTACGCCATCTGGATGGAGGAAAAAGGCCTCACCAACTGGCGCGACTACTTCGACGAGCCCAACGACCAGGGCTACGGCACCGGCCGAACCCAGAAGCACCACTGGAACCTCCCCGAGGAGTACCACTACACCACCTGGACCGGCGAGCGAACCTGCGCCAACATCGAACAGGCGGTGAAGCAGAACCGCCCCTTCTTCACCTGGGCGAGCTTTCACGACCCGCACCCCAGCTATCTGGTCAGTGAGCCCTGGGCGAGCATGTACGACCCGGCCGAGATGGAACCCGGCTCACTGGACCCTGAAGAGTTGCAATACTTGCCGCCTCACTTCCGCGCGACCCAGGAAGACGAACCTGACTTCTCCGGCTGGAAGGACGAAGACGGCTTCGCCAACCACGGCTTCTCGCGGCACCAGAAGGACCGCGAGCAACTCAAGAAGGACCTGGCGATCTACTACGGCATGGTCAGCTTCATGGATAAACAGATCGGCCGCATCCTCGACAAGCTCGACGAACTCGGCGTCGCCGACAACACCATCGTCGTCTTCACGACGGACCACGGGCACTTCGTCGGGCACCACGGCCTCTCGGCCAAGGGTGCCTTTCACTTTGAGGACCTGATCCGCCTGCCGTTCATCGTCCGCTGGCCGGGCAAGGTGCCGGCCGGGAAGGTCTCCGAGGCGTTGCAAGCTTTGATCGACCTGCCCGAGACGTTCCTCCAGGCCGCCGGCGAGATGGTGCCCGGCGAAATGCAGGGCGTCAGCCAGCTGCCCGTCTGGACCGGGCAAACCGACGCCGCCCGCGACTGGGTCATCTGTGAAAACCGCCACCAGCCGACGAAGCTCTCGGCCCGCACCTTCGTCACCGACCGCTACAAGCTGACCGTCTACCGCGACCGCGACTTCGGCGAACTTTTCGACCTGCACGAAGACCCCGGCGAAGTCCGCAACCGCTTCGACGACCCGGCCTATAAAGACGCGAAGTTCGACCTCTACCGCAAATTCCTCAACGCCGAACTCGAACGCGAGCCGACCCGCTACCAACGCATCGCCCACGCCTGAGCCCACGCAACCTGCCACGCCGGGCGGTGGGGCCGGGCTGCCAATTCAAACTTGTCCACGGCCGGGGGCATCAGTACCACCACGCCTGCGCAGAGGCGGTCGTCGATCTGTCGCGTCGATGGTGCGACAAGAAACCATATCTGCACGCGCATCCCATTCCCCTGACGCTCTGTTTTCGCCGATCTGCCGCGGGATCGGCTTGTTTTCTCGGTTTTGGTCCGACTGGCCGGGGCTTTGCCCACTCCGCTCCTTTCTGGCACAGCCGCCGCCCGCGTCGATCGCCGGAGCGGCACTAACCCTCGCAACCCCGCACTGAAGGAGCCTGACATGACCCCCGCGCCACGAACGACCCGTCACACCGTCCCGGCCGAAGCGCTCGAAGCACGCCGACTCCTGGCCGTCGCCACGTTCATCGACGGTATCGCCGGCGTCGTCGGCACCGACGCACGTGACGAGATCGTCTTCACCGTCGACCCGGACAACACCGACCTTCTCCGCGCGAACGTCAACGGCACCTTCAACTACTGGGACATCGACCGCGTCACCCAGATCAATCTGGTTCTGGGCGGCGGCGACGACGCCGTCGATTTTGACGAAACGACCGCGCAAATCACCATCCCCGTCTTCGCCGACGGCGGCGAGGGCGACGACATCATCCGAACCGCCAGCGGCGACG
>JBHJOM010000065.1:0-45245 GCA_050329715.1 Phycisphaerae bacterium | reverse complement strand
ACGCGAGCAACGTCGGCTCGCTGGCGGCGTTTCAGGTCGACAGCAACGGCCAGCAGACGCTGCCGAGCTTCGGCTTCGCCACCGCGCCCGAAGGGCCCGACGCCGAGGTGGCACTCGTGTCGGTCATCCCGGAGCCGGCGACGCTGGGCCTCTTCCTCCTCCCGGCCGCCCTGCTGGGACGACGCCGGCGTTGATCGCTCGGCTCGCACGACCGACCTAAGTCGGTGTACCGCGGAAGATGAAGTAGACCGCACCCAGCAGGCACAGCCCCGCCCAGAGGAAATCCAGGCGGGGCTGTTCCTTCATATAGAGGACCGCAAACGGCACGAACACCGCCAGCGTGATGACCTCCTGCATGATCTTGAGTTGCGGCAGCGACAGCACGCCGTGGCCCAGGCGGTTGGCCGGCACGTGGACGAGGTACTCGAAGAACGCGATGCCCCAGCTGATGAGGACGACGAGCATCACGTGGCGGTTTTTGAGGCCCTTGAGGTGGCCGTACCATGCGAATGTCATAAAGACGTTCGAGACGACGAGCATCAACGCGACGGTCAGGGTGGTCGGCATGGGGTGGGTCAAAGGTAGTAAGCCTCGTCGTCAGCAGCGCGTTCCTTGACGTGCCCACCAACTGCTGCGTGCTGTCTGCTGCCGCGGTTCAGACTTCCCGGTCGACCGCCGTGGCGATTCGCTTGATGGCCGTCATCATCTCGGCGAACTGCTCGGGCGTCAGGCTTTGAGCACCGTCGGTCCAGGCGTGTTCCGGGTCCGGGTGGACTTCGACGATGATGCCGTCGGCCCCGCAGGCGACGGCCGCCCGGCACATCGGCTCCACGAGGTAGCTCTTGCCCGTCCCGTGGCTCGGGTCGACGATCACCGGCAGGTGGCTCAGGCGGTGAAGCTCCGGCACGATCGCCAGCGGCAGCGTGTTCCGGACGTAGTCCTCGAACGTGCGGATGCCCCGCTCGCACAGGATCACCTGCTGGTTGCCCCGGGCCATGACGTACTCGGCGGCCAAGAGGAACTCGTCAAGCGTCGCCGATAGCCCGCGCTTGAGCATGACGGGCTTGTTCCGCTCGCCGACGGCGTTGAGCAGGTTGAAGTTCTGCATGTTCCGCGCGCCGATCTGCAGGACGTCGGCGTACTCGCAGATGATGTCGATCTGGTCGATGCTCATGACCTCGGTCACGATGGCCAGGCCCGTCTCGTCGCGGGCCTTGGCCAGCAGCTTCAGGCCGTCTTCGCCCATGCCCTGGAAGCTGTAGGGGTTGGTCCGCGGCTTGAACGCCCCGCCGCGGAGCCCGACGGCCCCGGCCGCCTTCACCGCGTGCGCGACCGACATGATCTGCTCCTCGGACTCGACGGAGCACGGCCCGGCGATCACGCCGACCTTCCGCCCGCCGATCGCCGACGCCTCGGGCGACGACAAAATCAGCGGGATGACCGACCGCTCCTTCTTCACCTCGCGGCTGGCCATCTTGTACGGGGCCAGGATCGGCACGACCCGCTCCACGCCGGCGACGGTCTCCAGCGCGCCGCGGTCCTTGAAACGTTCGTCCCCGACACAGGCCACGACCGTCCGCTCGGTGCCCTTGATGACATTCTCGCGAAGTCCCATTTCTTTCACCAGTTGCACGACGTGGGTGACTTGCTCCTGCGTCGCGCCCTCTTTCATGACCACAATCATCTCGAACCTCCGGAATCGGGCTGTGTGCCTCGCCAGTTAAAGCTCATGGAACTCGCCTCGCGGTAATCAACCGGGCCGATGGGCACCGGGCGGGGACAAACAAACGGGCCCCAGAACGTCTCGTCCTGGGGCCCGCGGGTGGATCATTTTCGTGCTCGCAGATCAGGACAGACAGGTTGTGAGCGGCCCGTAAAAGCCGCCAAACCCAAACCAGTAGCCGTGAACGCTTGCCACGCCACAAAACCTATCAGGCATCACAGCCGCGTCAATGCGAATTGCGCAAGAAGCCGCCGACGACCTGCGACCGGTCGCCGAAGATCCGGCGTGACCCGCTCAGAACGTCTTGCCTCAGGCCAAGGGCGGCTATGGAACCAGGCCGCACCCGAGTTCATTTGCCGCCCTGCTGAAACCCCGGGCCAAGTCCTGAAGCACGGGCGCTGCACTGTCGGCGGTGACGCCCGCGGCCCGGCGCGTGTCGCCGGCCAGTTCGGAAAGCAGCCCGCACAGCCCCGCCCGGTCCGACGCCGGTGCCTTGAGCATCGACGCGAGCCTCTCGAACGCCTCGGGCTCCAGACCCGACGGCGGCGCTTGGCAACACGCCTGCCCGGTGACTTCCAGCAGACACCGGCCCGTGGCGGCGGCCGCCGAAGCGACCTCCTCAGGCCGCTGAAGTACCCCGCTGCGGTTCAAAACTTGCGCCAAATGACCGGCGGCCTGGACCCACCGCGTCCCGGGCTCGATGGTGCTTGACATACGCCCTTCCCGGCCGGCACTGCCCGGCCAACAAACAGAAGTCGCCAAGGCACGCTCGACAAGCCGCACCCCCAAAATACGAACCACCCTTTTAGCATTTCCGGCTACTGCTGTAAAAGCCTCACCACAACAGGTCACCGGCCTCGAAGACCGGGCCGTCCGTGCAGGCCAGCTTGTACCGCCAGCCCTCTGCGGCAATTGGGTCGCGTTGGCGGATCACGCAGCTCTGGCACGTCCCCATGCCGCAGGCCATCGCACGCTCGGCAGCGACTTGACATTTCAGGCCTCGGATCCGCGCCACCTCCGCGACGGCCTTCATCATCGGCTCGGCACCGCACGTGTAGATCACCGGGCGCTTGCTGCCCACGTCCCACGTGTCGGCAAACCACTTGTCCAGGTAAGCGGCCAGCGGCTCGGTGACCCGCCCGCTGTAGCCGTAGCTGCCGTCGTCCGTACTGAGCACCGCCGGGATGCCGTGCCGCGCGAACTCCTCAACGTTGTACAGCGGGTCGATCTGCTGTTTGTGCGGCGGCGGGGCGTCATTCGTCACCGTCAACGCCAGCAGGTCGCGACTCGTCGCCCCGGCGAACGCGATCGCCTTGAGCCGCCCGGCCGAGGCGTCATCGCCTGCCTGCTCGACCGCAGCCTCCTCGAACGCAGCGTTGTGCCGCGCGATCTCCTCGGCCAGGTAGAGCATCGGCGGGATGCCGACCCCGCCGCCGACCAGCAGCGCAATCCCGCCGGGCTCCGGCAAGGTGAACGCGTTGTTCCCCAACGGCCCGAGGAGGTCGACTTTCTGGCCCGCCTCCAGCCGGCTGAGCCACGCCGTGCCCGGCCCGGTGACGCGGTGCAGCAGGGTGATCTGTGCGCCGTCGGTATCGTCCGTCCGCCCGCCGATCGAGTAAGGCCGCCGCAGGAACGCCGCCCGCTCAACGGCTTCGGGCCGATGCAAATGCGGCGGGGCCTCGAGCGTTTGCCAGTCGCGAAGGGCGTCGGGCGTCTCTGGCCAGCCGGCGTCGCGACAGAGCACTTGCACGAATTGCCCCGGCCGGCTAGGCGGGAAACCGGGCACCTTCAGCCGTAGGCGGAAATGCTCCCGGCAGACCATCTCGCTGAAAACCACCTCGCCGACGAACATCCCGCGCGCCTGAGCCATGCGGCAGAGTCTACACGCCGGCCGGCGGGCGAAGTAGACTCTCGCGCATCATGCAGGAGATCGACGTCGGCGTGGGCATCATCATTCGAGAGGGGAAGGTGCTGGTGTGCCGTAGGCCCTCGTCGGGCGCGTTGGCGGGCATGTGGGAGTTCCCCGGCGGAAAGCTGGAGTACGACGAGACCCCCGCCGAGGCCGTCGTTCGGGAGCTGGGCGAGGAACTGGGCGTCCTCGTCGAGCCGGTGCAGCCGCTGAGCCGGGTGGAACACGCCTACCCGGAGGTCTACGTGCGGCTCTACCCGTTCCTGTGCGGGCTGGTGGAGGGAGATCCGCAGCCGCTGGCGAGCCAGGAGGTCCGGTGGGTCGCGCCCGAGGACCTCGACGACCTGGGCCTGCCGCCGGCGAATGCAGAACTGATCGCCGAGATCCAGGCCGCCTTCCGCGCCGCCGATGACAGCGACGACGACACCCCAGACGACGAAGCCGCCTGAGCACCCGCGCAGGCGCACGACACCCGGCCGCACGCCGCCATGCAGAACCCGCTTCCGGCGTATCGTACAATCCGCCAGTGCCCGACTCCGCCACGCCGTTCAAACTCGACCCGCGAACCTACGCCCGCGGCACCGCCTGCGTGCATTGCGGGCTCTGCCTGCCCGTCTGCCCCACGTACACCCAGACCGGCCACGAGGCCGACAGCCCCCGCGGGCGCATCCAGCTCATGCTGGCGATGTCCGACGGCACCATCGATTCGACCGACGCCACCGCCCGGAAGCACCTGGCCGGCTGCCTCGACTGCCGGGCTTGCGAGACGGCCTGCCCGTCGGGCGTCGCCTACCACGAGCTGATCGAGGAGACGGCCGGGAAGCTTCAGCTGGCCCGGCAGCCGACGCTCACCAACAAGCTGCTGCGGACGCTCTTTTTCCAGGTTTTCACGCGGCCGGGCCGGCTCAAGCTGGCCGTTATGCCGGTGCGGCTGCTGGAAAAGCTGCGGCTCCGCGGGCCGCTGGAGCGCTCGGGCCTGCTGAAGCTGCTTCCGGTGCCCTTGGCGAAGCTGGCGGTGATGCTGCCGGCCGGCGGGCCGCTCTGGCCGGGCAGACTGCCCGAACGCAGCCGGGCCGGCGGGGTGGACATGGTTCACGCCATGCTCGCCAACGACGGTTTGAGCACGGCCCGGGCGCGGGTGGGGTTCTTCCCGGCGTGCGTCGGTAGCGTGGTCTACGAGCGGGTGAACCGCATGGCCGTGGAGCTGCTTGCCGCCGCCGGGGCCGAGGTGCTCGTGCCTCCTACCCAGGGCTGCTGCGGCGCGATCCACCACCATAACGGCGCGGAGGAGGCGGCCCGAGAGATGGCCCGGCGGAACATCGACGCCTTCTGCCCCCAAGGCCGCCCGCCGGTCGATTACATCGTCTCGACCATCGCCGGCTGCGGGGCGATGCTCAAAGACTACGCCCACCTCCTCCGCGACGACCCGGCGTACGCCGCCCGCGCCGCCGACTTCCAGACACGCGTTCGCGACGTCAGCCAGGTGCTGCTGGCCTTGAACCTCGGCCCGATGCGCCACCTCGTAGACGCCACCGCCACGTACCACGACGCCTGCCACCTTGCCCACGGCCAGGGCGTGCGGAGTGAGCCGCGCGAGCTGCTCGCCGGCGTGAAGGGGCTGACGCTCGTGCCCCTGCCCGACAGCGAGATGTGCTGCGGCGCGGCCGGGACGTACAACCTGACCCACCCGGACATGGCCGGCAAACTCGCCGGGCGGAAGCTCGAGAGCATCGCCGAGACCGGGGCGCACGTCGTCATCACGGGTAACGTCGGCTGTCAGATGCACATCGCGGCGGAGGCGGCGCGGCTCGGCCGGCCGGTGAAGGTCGTGCACCCGGTGGAGGTGCTTCACGCGGCGGTATTCGGCCCGACCGGATTTTAGTTTCGGCCGCGGCAGTGTCCGGAGCCTGTTTTTGTTCTGCCGAGGGGGGCGGAAGCTGGCCGATGATCAGGGCATGCGACGACACCGATGGCTGATTGCGCTGCCCGCCCTGCTGGTCTTCCCCGCCGGCTGCGGGATGTTTCAGAAGGACGCCCCTTCCTCGCAGGCAGGCGGCGTACCGCCGGATGCGGTAATCGAAGAAGCCCCGGCCCCGAAGCTCACGGCCTCGACGCACGTGGCGGCAGGGAAGCTTGCCGAGTCCCAGGGTCGCGCCGCCGCCGCCATCGACCAGTACAGGCGAGCCATCCGCCTGGAGCCCTCCAATCAGACGGCGATCTACCACCTGGCGATGCTCTACAGCCGCCTCGGTGAGCACGCCTACGCCATCGACGCTTGGTGGCATTACGTCTCAGCGACGGACGGCTCGGCGTCGGCGTTCACGAACCTGGCCTACGCCCAGCAACTCGCCCACCAGCCGGACGAGGCCGAGGCCGCCTACCGCCAGGCGCTCAAGAAAGACCCCGCCTACGCGCCGGCGCACACGAACTTCGGCATGCTGCTCGCCGGGCAGGGCCGGCTGGACGAGGCCGCCAGCCACCTTGGTACGGTGATGCCGCCGGCGCAGGTGCACTACAACCTGGCCGGGGTGCTGCAGCAGCAGGGCAACATGAACGGTGCCCGCGAGCACCTGTCTCTTGCGGTGAAGTTGAACCCCGACTTTGCCGAGGCCAAAACCCGCCTCGCCGGGCTCGACTTGAACGACTAGGTAAAACAGGTTGTACAAAGAGCGACGGCAGTGGACGATGACGGAAGGATGATCCGTCGTATTCAAAGTCCTTTCCGCATGCTCCGGCGGGCGGCCCGCCGATTCACGGCGACGGCAAAGGGGTCTGCCGCCCATGCGCGGTCAGAGAGCTTCGTCCGGAACCTCGAACAGCATATCGACCTGCAAAGTGGCCCGGCCAGCCCGACGCTGAGCCCGGAAGCGCCTGTCGTGACGACACTCTTCAAGAACGCCAAGCTTCACCTGAGGCCGTTCCTCGAACACCACCGGAGCATCGGCTTCGCCCATTTCTTTCTAATCGACAACGGCTCCACCGACGGCAGCGCAGACCTCCTGCGCGACATGCCTGACGTAACGGTCTACCACTCTGCCTCGCCCTTCAAGGACTTCAAGCACGCGTTCCGGCAGTACCTGGTTCGTAAGCATGCACTTCACCGTTGGTCGCTCACGGCCGACATTGACGAGCACTTCCTCTACCCGCACATGGACCGCCTGCCCCTGGTCGCCTTCCTGGCCTACCTGGACGCCCAAGGCTACTCGGCCGTCATGACGCACATGCTCGACATGTTTCCCGACGCGCCACTCAACTCTCTCCCGCCTGCGACAGGTGACTTCCGCCGCGACTACCCGATGTATGACGTGGCCGCCCTGCACCGCGAGCCTTACTCCCACCCGTACAATCGGGTCGCCAACCCTGACGTCATGCACCAGTGGGGTGGCATATCCAAGGCCGTATTCGGGATCGAGGACATTTACCTCTCCAAGATGCCGCTCATCAAGCACTCGCCCAAGGTCCTTCCGCACGTCACCTCGCACAGCAGCCAGAACGTGGACCTGGCCGACGTCTCAACCGTCGTGCTGCACTACCGGTTCACCCACGCCTTCACCGACAAAGTCCAGCAGGCGATCGAAAGCAACAGCCACTGGAGCGGCTCGGCGGTCTACAAAACCTACCTACGCGCCATGGACCAGAACCCCGCCCTGTCCCTGGTCCTGCCGACCAGCCGGCGGTTCGAGAACACCGAACAACTCCGCGAGGACGGGCTGCTCGTCACCTCGGACGCGTACGAAGCCTGGGTCCGCCAGCACGGCCGGGCCTGATTCATCGCCCAGCCGCCAGGCCCGCAACCACCCGCCGACGGATTGGCACTGCTCCTGCCACCCGGCTATTCTGCGGTAAGACCCCGCTGTTCAAGGAGCTTTCTTGCACTCATCGATGCGCTTCCGCCAGATCCACCTCGACTTTCATACCAGCGGTCATATCCCCGGCGTCGGTGCCGACTTCGACCCCGAACGCTACGCCCGCCGCCTCAAGGACGCCCACGTCGACAGCATCACCACCTTCGCCCGCTGCCACCACGGGCACATCTATTACGACACGAAGCGCCACCCGGAACGCATCCACCCGACGCTGGCGAATCGCAACCTCCTGGCCGAGCAGATCGCCGCCTGCCACGCCCTGGACATCCGCGTGCCGGTCTACACCACCGTGCAGTGGGATGCCTTCACCGCCGACGCCCATCGCGACTGGCTCTGCGTAGATCCCGACGGCAAGCTGCTCTCCTACGAGCCACTCGGCCCGGGCTTTTACCAATTCCTCGACGTCTTCCATCCTGGCTACCGGCAGTTCCTCAAGGAACACGTCACCGACATGTTCCAGAGCCTCGGCGAGCTCGACGGCCTGTTCTTCGACATCGTGCAGCCGCGCGACAGCGTCGCGCCACA
This sequence comes from Phycisphaerae bacterium, assembly GCA_050329715.1. GTDB lineage: Bacteria > Planctomycetota > Phycisphaerae > Tepidisphaerales > Tepidisphaeraceae > DAIOTR01. Next base: position 37,222 of record JBHJOM010000065.1, on the reverse strand, counting down.
CTGGATCGCCGCGATGGACGAAGCCGGCCTCGACCCCGAAGACGGCCGCCAGCGCAGCCTCTTTGCCCGCACCGTCATTCGCGACTGGCAAAGCGAGATGACCGCCCACGTCCGCAGCTTCAGCAAGGACTGCACGGTCTTCTACAACGCCGGCCACGTCGGCACACGCCACCGCGACGGCCACGAGGCCTTCACCCACTGGGAACTGGAGAGCCTCCCCTCCGGCGGCTGGGGCTACAGCCACTTCCCCCAGAGCATGCGCTACGCCCGCACCCTGGCCGGCCTGCCCTGCCTGGGCATGACCGGCAAGTTCCACACGAGCTGGGGCGACTTTCACAGCTACAAGAGCAAGCCCGCACTCGAGTTCGAGTGCTTACACATGCTGGCCCTGGGCGCACGGTGCAGCGTCGGCGACCAGCTCCACCCCCGCGGCGAACTCGACAAGCCGACCTACGACCTCATCGGCAGCGTCTACCAGAGCGTCGAAGCCAAGGAGCCGTGGGTCGAGGGCTCGAAGCCCGTCGTCGAGGCCGCCCTGCTCACGCCCGAGGAGTTCGTCAGCAGCAAGCCCGCCTTCGCCGCCAAGAGCGACCGCGACGTGCCGAGCGTCGTCGGCGCGATGCGCATGCTCACCGAGTTGGGCATTCAGTTCGACATCGTCGATACCGCCGCAGACCTGTCGGCCTACAAGCTGCTCGTCCTCCCGGACGAAATCCCGGGTACGCCCGAGGTCGCCAAGCTCGTCGCGGCGTTCGTCAAGGGCGGCGGCAAGGTTATTGCGTCCCACAACAGCGGCCTGCTCGACGACCGCTTCACCCTGCCGGAACTCGGCGTCAGTTACGTCGGCCCGGCCCCCTTCTCGCCGGATTTCGTCGTCGCCAACGAACACATTGGGCGAAACCTGCCCAATGCGCCGCACGTCATCTACGAGCAAGCCGCAGAGGTTAAGCCCGAGTCTGGCACAACGGTTCTTGCACGGGTGCAGGTGCCCTACTTCAACCGCACCTGGCGGCACTACTGCAGCCACCGGCATACGCCCTCTTCGCTGCAGGAGGCATACCCCGCGGCCGTTCGCAACGGCGGCGTCATCTACTTCGCACACCCCCTCTTCACCCAGTACTTCGACAACGCGCCCGCATGGTGCAAGGCGTTCGTCGCAGACGCAATTGACACCCTCCTTGAAACCCGCCTGCTCCGCCACAACGGGCCGACGGGCCTCATCGCCGCCCTCAACCACCAGCCGGCCAGCGCCCGGCACGTGCTGCACCTGCTCTTCTACATCCCGGAGCGCCGCGGTCAGGCGTTCGACGTCATCGAGGACGTCATCCCGCTTCACGACATCACCGTCAGCCTCGCCACACCCGCCAACGCCAAGTCCGTCCGCCTCGTGCCGGACATGCAGGACGTGCCCTTCGAAACACGCGACGGCCGGCTGGTCATCCGCGTGCCGAAAATCATGGGGCACGCCATGCTCGAGATCTCCTGAACCGCCCGGCCCGGCGTAGAATGGCGCGCTTGTCTCCCGAGGAACTGCAACAACGGCTTACCGACCTCCCGTCGCACGGCACACGCCTCACGGCGGACACCGCCGGCGAAACCTGGCGATTCACCGCAGGTCTTGATTCGTACCTGTTGCACTTCTTCCGGCGTGCAAGGCCCGAGGTCGCGCCGCCCGGCCGCCTAGACCCGGCACTGCGGCTTTTCTACAACCACCAGCAACTGCAAAAGGCGCGCGTGCCGGCCTTGGTGCCCGTGGCCGTGCTGCAGGGCTTCGTGCTGGGTACCACCAAGGGCGACGCCGTCATACTGCGCGCCCCGCCGGCCGACGCACCCCGACTCGATATCGCTCTCGCCGAGAACCGTCACGGGAACCCTTCGGCCCTGGCCAAAGACACGGCCGACTGGCTGCAGAAACTCCGCGACGCCGAGCTGGGGCACGCCGACTTCTCACCGGCGATCTTTGTGCTCGTAGACGGCTCGCCCGTTCTCACCGACGCCACGTATCTGAGCCGGACCCCGCTGAACGACGTGCAGCTGTTCACACTCGGCTTCCGGCTAACGCCACTCACCACGGCATCGCAGCGGTCGGCCGTGTGGCGTCAACTGGCAAGAGCCGAGACGTCAGCTCGGCACAAGCCCCCGCGGGACAACCCGCTGGCACCCATCCTGCAGCGGCGGCTCTGCCGTGAGGCGACCGGCGACAACGCCAGCTTCACCCGTCAGAACAGCAACGGCTGGTGCCTGCATCACGCCCGTGGCCCTTTAATGCCCCGGTGTTGGTCCGAGGCGAGCCGGATGCGGATCTCACCGGAGGACTGGCAAAGCCAGTGGCCCCTCGTGCTGGCCGCCTGCGACGACACGAGCCGGGAGTGCTTCAAGAACGACGCCAGCGGGCAGGTCTGGCCGATGACGCTGACACTCGCCGGCCGCGAGGTAGAGGTCGTGGTGAAGCGTCCATTACGAAAGTACTGGTGGCGATGGCTCCGCGACCTCGTCCGCGGCAGCGACGCGACGCGCATCTGGCAGAAGGCCTGGCAACTGCTGGCCGCCGGCCTGCCGGTCGAGGTGCCGCTGCTACTGGCCCGCCGGCGTCGCTTCGGTTACACGCTGGACGCGTTGGTTGTCTTCGCGCGCGTCCCGGGCACCACCCTGCAGCAGACGCCACTGGACCGGCTCACGCCCGAGAACCGCCGGCTGCTCTTCGAGCGCCTCGGCCGGACGCTTCGCCTCGTGGAGCGGGCCGGCTACGCCCACCTGGACGCCAAGGCGTGGAACTGGATCGTGACAAGGGCTCCCGACGGCACGCCCCTGCCGGTCATGCTCGACCTGGACAGCCTTCGCCGCTTCGGCCCGCGCAAAGCCGGTCTGGCCCGCCTGCAACGCGCCCTCGGCGAGAAGCCCGACACCACCGAAGCCGATCTGGACCACCTTCTGCGCGCCTACAAAGGCCCCTGAAGATGCGAAGGCTGTAACGGCCGTGCGGAAGCTGCCATGTTTCCCGCCCGGCGAACGCCGTCTGTCGGATGGTTCGGCGAACAATCCTGCACCAGTTTGCCCGCGACGTGCGAGGATTTGCGAGTCTCAGTGTAGACCGTACGGAAGTCGCCTTTGCCGATTTGGCGACCTGTGACAGAATCCAAGGCTGCCGATGCCGAATGAAGTTCCACCGCAAGCCCCGCCCACCACCGCCGACGAGCGGCCGGGATCGACGCCCGAACTGTTCGAGACGCTTTACACGCAATTGTGTGACCTCGCGCACCGCCGGCTGACGCATGAGAAGTCAGACCTGACGCTGCAGACGACGACCCTCGTCCACGAGGTCTACCTGCGGCTGATGAAGGACCCGAGCGTGACGTGGGAGAACCCCCGCCACTTCTTCGGCGCAGCCGCCGAGGCCATGCGAAGGATCCTCATCGAGCGTGCACGCCGGTATGCCGCCCGTAAACACGGCGGCGGCCGGTCACGCGTCGACCTGGCCGCCGCCGACGCCGACGGCAACGGCATGACTGTCGGGCAGACAGAGGAAGACTCCGTCGCCCTGCTCGAACTGGACGACGCCCTGGCCGAACTCAAGGCACAGGACGCCCGCGTGGGCGAGGTCGTCATGCTGCGGTACTTTGCCGGGCTGAGCGTGGAAGAAACCGCCGCGGCACTTGGCCAGTCGCCGCGGACCGTCAAGCGGGACTGGGCGTTCGCCCGCGCGTGGCTTTCACGTCGGCTCGGTGCCGAGGAGCATCCCGACAAACAGTAACCCTCCCCCGGCATGCCCGGGCGACCAAGCACTGCCCAATCATGCCCACGCCGCCCGTACCCAACCCCGCCGACTCACCAGCGTCGCCGGCCTCACCAGGATCGGCCACTTCACCCGACGCGAACACGCACTGGGGCCGGCTCAAGGACGTCGTCGCCGACGCCTTGGAGAAGCCCGCTTCCGAGCGGCGTGCCTTTCTCAAAGCCGCCTGCCACGACGCCCCCGCCCTGCTCGCCGAGGCGATGGAACTCGCCGACGCCGCCACCGTCGATGAGGGCAGCTACGTCCTGCACCGCCGGACGGACCACGTGCTGGGCTTCGGCCTGGGCGAGCCGACGACGCTGGCCGGGCGCCGCATCGGCACCTACACGCTCGGCAAGCTGCTGGGCGAGGGGGCGATGTCGGCCGTCTACCTCGCAGAGCAGGCCGGCGTGCAGCGGCCCGTGGCGTTGAAGGTGATGCGCCCCCATGCACTGGGCCTCGACGCCGCCGGGCGTTTCGCCCGCGAGGTCCGCGCCTTGGGCAGGCTCGAGCACCCGAACATCGCACGCATCTTCGACGCCGGCGTCCACCGCGACCCGGACTCCGGCACACGCACACCCTACATCGCCATGGAGTACGTCGACGGCTTGCCACTGACGCGCTTCGCGGAGAAGCAGAATCTGTCGCTCGCCCGGCGCCTTTCGCTCATGGCCGTCGTCGCCGATGCCGTACACGCCGCCCACCAGCGCGCCATCATTCACCGGGACCTGAAGCCGGCGAACATCCTCGTGACGCCCGCCGGCCCGGACTCGCCCCACGGCACACCCAAGGTGCTGGACTTTGGCATCGCACGCGTGATCCGTGAGCGGGACGATGACACCACCTCCGGCCGGGCACAGAGCCTGCAGACCACCGTCGGCCTTCTGCTGGGCACCCTCGGCTACATGGCCCCCGAGCAGGCACGTGGGGACGGCCAGGAAGTCGACGTCCGAAGCGACGTCTACGCGCTGGGCGTGTTGCTGTACGAACTCATCTACGGCGACGTGCCCGTGCCCGTGCGCGACGTGCCACTGACACTGGCGCTTGGCCGCCTGGCGGAGCCTTCGTTTTCACTGCCGGCATTGCCGGACGAGCCGTTCGACGGCGACGTGCGAACGATACTGGCGACGGCGCTGGCACCGGAGAAGCCACGCCGCTACGCCTCGGCCGCAGTCTTCGCCGACGACCTGCGCCGCGTGCTGGCCTTCGAGCCGATTACGGCCCGCCCGCCCACACGTGCGTACCTGGCACGCAAGTTTGTTCGGCGGCACCGCACGGGCGTTGTGGCCGCCTCGGCCGTGCTGGTGGCACTGCTCGCGGGTACCACGGCAACGACGGTGGGCCTGATCCGCGAGACCGCCGCCCGGCAGGCCGCCGTGGCCGCCCGCGATGAAGCCCGTAGCGCACAGGCACTGGCAGAGGAGCAGGCCCGCCGTTCGCAGGCGGCACGCGGGTTCCTGCAGCGGGTCGTCGGGGCGGCCGACGCCAACACGGCCGGCGGCGGCGGCGACGTCACGCTGCTTGCGGCACTACGCAACGCCGAGCCGCAACTGGCCGATTTCGCCGGCGACGACCCGCAGGTGGAAAGTGAGTTGCGCGTCGCCCTGGCCCGGGCACTGCGCGGTGCCGGCGACATCGACGGTGCCGTGGCGCAGTACGAACTGGCCGCCACGCTGGCGAGAAGGCCGGAGGCGAACCCGCTGATGGTCGTGGACATCTGGATCGAACAGGCCGGCACCCTGCTGAACGTCGGGCGTGCCGAGCCCGCCGAACGGCTGATCCGAGAGATTGACGCCCACCTCGAGAAGGTTCCCGAAGAGCAGACACGAACCGCCGACGGCCGGAGCATGCTGCCGCGCATTCGCGTGCAGTTGGACGACGTGCGTGCGCGTCTGCTCGAGATCGAAGGCAAGTGGCAGGCGTCGGCCGCCCTGTGGGCCGAGCTGATCGAGCGCGCCGAAGCACTTAAAAACACCCAGGACCCGCACGGCTTCAGCACCGATACGACGCGCCTCTCGGTAGACGAGGTGCAGACGATGCGGTCAATGGCGGCATCGGTTCTGGTAAGAGTCGGCCGGGCGAGCGAAGCCAAGGCGCTGCTGCAGGAAGTGCTCGCCTGGCGGGAGGCGGAGTACGGCCCGGCCGCCCTGCCCACGCTGATTGCGCGGCTCAACCTCGCCAATGCGACGGCCGAAGCCGGCGAACCGATACCGGCCACCGAAGAGGTCCGGCAGATTCTGTCGATGGCGATGCTGCACCTTGGCCCCGACCACGACGTGGTTTCCGGCTGCCGCAACCTGCTGATCGCGCTGCTGGCGCAGTCGCAGGCACCCGACGCCTCGGCCGAGGCCATCGACCTGGCACGGTCCCAACTTGCAACCGCAAGACGAACGGACGACGGCGACGACGACCTGCCCATTGCCCTGTCGAACCTGGCGGCCAGCCTCTCCTACGCCGAGAGGTTCGAGGAGGCGCTGCCGTTGTACGAGGAAATGGTCACCCTAACGGAGCAACGCTTCGGGCCGGACCACCCGAACACGTTGATCGCCCGAGGCGGGCTGGCAAATGCCCTCTCGCAAGTCGGCGACGCGCAGGCGGCCATGCGACAGCTCGAAGAGGTGGTCGTCGGGCATCGGCGGGTCAACGGCCCGGAGAGTGCAGGGGCCGTCATCGCCCTGAACAACCTGGCCATGGCCAGATTGGCCGCCGATGACAGCAAAGCCGCCGCGCGCGACCTGGCAGAGTGTGTCCAGATTTCCCGAGATAACAGCTACGCAAGCATTCTTCCGATCCTGCTGCGGAACTACGGGCGTGCGCTCACGGCCACGGGCGAGCACGTCGCGGCGGAGTCGGTGCTGCTGGAGGCGTACGTGACGTCTGCCGATCTTGGCCCGCAGCAGCAGGCCAAGGTTGCCGGGTATCTGGCGGAGCTCTACGAGGCGATGGGACGGCACGACTCGGCGGCCGCCTGGCAGGCCCGCGCCCATTGAACCTTCAACCTGCGACCTTGACGCCCCGGTGCGGTACAACAGGCGAATGAAGCGATATGTAATCGTGGGTCTTGGCAACTTCGGATCGGCGGCCGCCGAACTGCTCTTCGCGCGCGGGCACGAGGTGCTCGTCGTGGACGTCAACGAGCAGCAGGTAGACCGGATGGCGGTAAGTGCGACCCGCTCGGCCGTGGGCGACGGCCGCGACCTGACCACCCTGCGGCGCCTGGGAGCCGAGAACGCCGACGCCGGCGTGGTGAGCACCGGCGACGACATCGCCGCCAGCATCCTGGCGACGCTCGCCCTTAAGGACGCCGGCGTGGGCGACCTGTATGTGAAGGTGATCAGCCGGGACCACGCGCGCGTGATGGAAAAGCTGGGGGTGACCGAGACGATTTTCCCGGAGCGTGAGACGGGCCAGGCGCTGGCCAAACGCATGATGGGCCGGGCGGTGTTGAACTTCGCGGCGTTGGCGCCGGACTTCTCGATTCAGGAGATGGCCGTGCCCGAGGCATGGGAACGCAAGGCATTGCGTGACCTGGACGTGCGGCGCAACTTCGGCGTGAACATCGTGGGCATTCACGACGTGTTGACGGACCAGGTCGCGGCACCCGAGGCGGATACCGTGCTTAACGAGAGCGACACGCTCTACGTAGCCGGGCGAAACTCCGACCTGGAAAAGCTCGCCCAGTTGTAACTGGCCTTTGGCGTTATCTACACCGCGGCGGTCTGCTGAAGTTCCTTCTTCTTCTCGGCCATCTGCTGCTTCATGCGCGTCAGGATGCTCGAATGCATCTGGCTCACACGGCTTTCAGACAGGTCGAGGGTTGCGCCGATCTCCTTCATCGTCATCTCCTCGAAGTAGTAGAGCACGATGATGAGCCGCTCGGCGCGGGAAAGGCCCTTGGTCATCAGTTCCTTGAGGTCCTTGCGCTGCATTTCACGAAGCGGGTCGTGGCTGCGCTTGTCCTCCAGAACGTCGATCTCGCGGACGTCCTTGTTTGAGTCGGTCTCGAACCATTTTCTGGAAAGTGAGACCACGCCGACGGCCGAAGAATCCTTGGCCATCTTCTCATACTCGTCCATGGACACTTGCATCTTGCCGGCAATCTCTTCACGCGTGGGGGCCCGCCCGAGGGAGACCTCAAGCTGCTTGCTGGCAACATCGACTTTGTGTGCACGGCTTCGAACGAGGCGCGGCACCCAGTCCATACTACGAAGCTCGTCAAGAATGGCACCGCGAATCCGGGGGGCGCAGTACGTCTCAAACTTTACACCCCGGTCCAGATCGAAGGCGTCGATCGCGTCCATCAGGCCGAAGATGCCGGCGGACATCAGGTCGTCGAGTTCGACTTCATCCGGCAGCTTCTGGTAGATACGTTCGGCGTTGTAGCGAACCAGGTGGAGGTAGTTCTCCATCAACCGGTTTCGCAGCGCTTCACTCTTCTTGGCCTTGTAATCCAGCCATAAGGCTTTGATCTCGGGCGGTATGGGCTTACTCACGGGCGACTCCTTTCGACGGTCCGATCCGCTGGACGTGATCCTTCAGACGTGCTTCGACGGCCTGCAGGCTCCGGCGGCAAAACGCCGATCACCCACAGCGGCTTATCGGTCTTGTGTACCATGATTCTTTCGGCTTTCTCCCAGAACCGTGCCATTCTCCCGTCCCGACGACAAATCCAGCGACGACGACACACTCTCCTCGATCATCCGCTGGGCCATTACGCCGACTGCAAACCCCACCCCGAAGCAGACCGCCATCGCCGTTAAAGCACGCAATACCGTCGTGTCGAACGGGTTGTTCGCCTGAAAGGTGCCGATGACCAGGCACACGGAAAAGGCGAATAATGCAGTGATTGCAGCCATTCTTGTAGGCATGACGCTTACTCCCGTGCAGCCAGGCTACCTCGCAGGAAACGCCCGACCCGCCTGAAGAAACTCGTCTGCCCGACGGGTGCGGCTACACCGTCCTGTAATCGCACGGCCAGTTGGGCTATGCACCGTGCCGCCTCGCACTTGGGGCTCGACAACACAAATGGCTGACGCCGCCGAACCGCCGTCGAGACTTCATCGTCGTCATAAATGAATCCTGCATCAAATACCATCACATTCAGGAACTGACGGGCAACCTTCGAGATCCGTTCGTAAACGACCCGGGCCTCGGACATACTGCGCGCCTGGTTCACCAGCAGGCTGATTCGGGTGCCGGATTGCTCACGCGTCATTACCTTGATCACCGCGTAAGCGTCTGTAATGGCGGTGGGCTCCGGCGTGGTGATCACCAGCACCTGGTCCGCCGCCCGCGTGAACCCAAGCACGTTCGGGCTGATGCCCGCACCCGTGTCGATGATGATGATGTCGACCTCCTCCTCGAGTGCGGCAAGCTGGTCGAGCAGGTGGTCGCGGTCGGCGTCGGCAAGGTCCGCCATCCGGGCAAGTCCACTGGCGCCGCCGATGAGGAAGAACCCGCCCGGCGCCGGCGTCAGGATCTCGCGAATGGTCTTTCGTTTGGCGATTACGTGCGCCAAATTCGCCTGCAGGGAGACGTTACACAGCACGTCGGCATTGGCGAGCCCCAGGTCCGCGTCGAGCAGCACGACCTGTTTTCCGGCCGAGGCGAGTTTGATTGCAAGGTTCACCGCCACGTTGCTCTTGCCGACGCCGCCCTTGCCGCTGGTGACACTGATCACCTTGGCCCGCCTTCCCGTCGAACGGCGGACGGGCTGTCGCAGCTTCCCGGCGATCTCCTGGCGGATCTCGGCGATCGGACGCGAAGCCTCCTTGCGCTCGGCATGCCGGGCGAGATCGCGCAGGGCAGTGGCCTGGTCCTGGGCCATGGTCATACCAGACCCCCTTCGGCATTCTGCTGCATGATCAGCTGCGCGAGACGTCGGCCGTGGCCGATCTCGATGTCATTCGGAACGTCCTGTCCGTTGGTTACGTAGCTGAGCCCTTTGCCCAGCCGCTGCACGACCGTCAACACCAGGCCCAGCTGGCTCGTTTCGTCGAGCTTGGTGAAAATGACCTTGTCGAACTTCACCTCGGCGAATTTCTCCAGCGCCAGATCGAGCACACCGCCGCTGCTGGTCGTCGAGAGCACAAGGTGCACCTCGTCAGGCCGGGCAAGGTCAAGGTAGCGCCGAAGCTCCCCGAGTTTGAGGCTGTCGCGTGGACTTCGGCCGGCGGTGTCGATCAGTACGTACGCGCAATCGTCCATCGACTGCACCGCCTCGGCGATGTCGTCGGGCCGACCGACGACCTTGAGCGGCGCCCCCAGGATGTCCGCGTACTTCTTCAGCTGGTCAATCGCGGCGATACGGTAGGTGTCGATCGTAATCAGCCCAACCTTGTGCTTCTCGCGGAGCTTCAGGTTGGCAGCAAGCTTTGCGATCGTCGTCGTTTTGCCCACACCCGTCGGGCCGATGAGTGCCACGACGTGCGGGCCGGTCGTCTTCGTCCGGCTGATGGGCCCGCAGACCGGCACGAGCTTTTCGATCTCGTCGGCAATGAGCCCACGCACGCGGGCCGCGTCGGAGAGCTGCTCCGGCCGACAGGACTTCTGGATTCGGCCGATGATCTGCCGCGCGATTTCGTCGGCGACGAGGCTTTTGGTCAACTGCATGTAGTAGTCGAACAGCGGCTCGGGGATTTCGGGGGCGGTACGCTGGCGGACTTCGGTGACGAGGTCCTTCACGACGTTCTTCAGGTCGCTGATGTCCTGCGAGAAGCCGTTGAACATTGCGGTGCCCGCCGCCGGCGTCTGCAGCAGGGCCGCCCCGGGCCGGCCGAGGTTGGCGGCCTGGCCGTAGCCCTGGCCTGACGGGGCGCGGTCTTCGCCGACGCCGTTGAGCCGGCCGGTCAGGCCCAGACGGTTGTGTTCGTTACGCACGGCCTGAGCGGCGGCCAGCAGCGGCTCGCGCTTTGCGGCGGCGGACCGGCGGCGGGACGTCATACCCGTGCCCGCCGTGATCTCAACACAGTCCATCCGACGCAGACCCAGCCAACGCTTCTGCTGAATCGTTCGCGTCTGCAGGATGACGGCGTCATGCCCCAGGGCGCTCTTCACCTGGGAGAGCGCCTCGGCCATCGTCGCGGCTTTGAAGGTCTGAAGTTGCATAGCCCGTCCGATCCGTGGACCTGCGCCTCACGGGCATCCTTGCCCGCCCGGCCGAAGCGGTGCGTCCGCACCACTCTGCACCGCTACTCTACCCACTCAAGCTTACAAAACCTACTGCTTCCACCGAAACGTCCGACACGATTTCGTTGTAACTCAGCACCGCAACCGTCGGCAGGCTCCCCTCAATCAGCCGACGCACGACAGAACGTACCTGAGGCCCGCACAGAATCACCGCCGTGCGACCCGTGCCGGTCAACTCGGCCACCTTCTCGGCCGTCTTCTGCAGAATCTGCTGCTGCGTCTGCGGCGGCATCGCATTCACCAGCCCGCCTTCGGTCCGCTGGATGTGCCCGTTGATCAGCTCTTCCACCGCCGGGTCCAGCGTTACGCACCAGAGCTTGTCGTTTTCATCGACGTACTGTTTGCAGATCGTCCGTGCCAAGGCGTGACGGGCGTACTCGGTCAGTACGTCCAGGTCCTTGGTTCGACCGGCGTAGTCGCCAAGCGTCTCCAGAATCGTCTCCAGGTCGCGTACCGGAACCCGTTCGCGCAGCAGGTTCTGCATGACCTTCTGCAGCTCGCCGGGCTTGATCTGCGTCGGCACGACCTCCTCCACCAACGCCGGGCTGCGGTTCTTGAGGTTGTCCAGCAGGCTGCGAATCTCCTGGCGGCTCAGCAGCTCGTGGGCGTACTGGCGAATGACCTCGGTGATGTGCGTGGCCAGCACGGCCGAGGCTTCCACGACTGTGTAGTTGAGCAGTTCCGCCTCCGCCTTCTGTGCGTCGGTGATCCAGTACGCCGGGAGGCCAAAGGCCGGCTCCTTGGTTTCGAAGCCGCCTGTAATCGGGCCGCCGGCCGCCCCGGAGTCCATGGCCAGGAACTGGTCGGGGAAGGCTTCGCCCTTGGCGACAGTCTGCCCGCGAATTTTCACCATGTAGTCATTGGCCTCGACCTGCATGTTGTCGCGGATGCGGATCGGCGGCACGACAATGCCCAGTTCCATCGCCAGTTGCCGGCGAATGAGGCTGATGCGCTCCAGCAGATCGCCCCCCTTGGCCTTGTCGACCAGACGGACGAGCCCGTAACCGACTTCCAACTCCATCGCGTCGACGGTGAGGAGCTTCTCGACGGCCTCGGGCTCTTTGGCGGCCTGTTTCTGCTGGACCTGCTTCTTCGCCTCGGCCGCTGCCACCTGTTTGTTGTTGCGAGTGAGGATGAACCCCAGCCCTGCCGCCGAGCCGCCGAGGATGATACTCGGCACAAATGGGATGCCGGTGAGGCTGATGGCCCCGAGAAACCCGGCGGCGATGAACAGGACCTTGGGGTTGCCCAGCAACTGCCCGAGCATGTCTTCGCCGAGGTCATTCTTGCTGCTGGACCGCGTAACGATAAGGCCCGCACCGAGTGACACGATGAACGCCGGCACCTGTGACACCAGGCCGTCACCGATGGTCAGGCGGGTGTAGAGACTGGCGGTATCGCCGAAGTTCCAGCCGTGCTCGACCATGCCGACGTACACGCCGCCGAGGATGTTCACGATGGTGATGATGATGCCGGCGATGGCGTCGCCCCGGACGAATTTGCTGGCACCGTCCATGGCACCGTAGAAGTCGGCCTCCTGAGAAATCGCCTCACGTCGCTGGCGGGCAGTGGCTTCGTCGATCATGCCGGCGTTCAGATCGGCGTCGATGGCCATCTGCTTGCCGGGCATCGCGTCGAGGGTGAACCTGGCCGCGACTTCCGAGACACGCGTGGCACCCTTCGTGATGACCACAAACTGAATCACGAAGATGATGACGAAAATGATGAGCCCGACCGCCAGCGAGCCGCCGGTGACGAAGTAGCTGAACTGCTGGATGACCTCCCCCGCGGCCATCATCGCCTCTTCGGGGGTGTTGTCATCGCTTGCAGTCAGAATGAGCCGCGTCGTCGCGACGTTCAACACGAGTCGGAAGAGCGTCACCGCCAGCAGCACGCTCGGGAAGACACTCAGCTCAAGCGGGCCCTTCGCATAGATCGTGCTGACGAGAATGATGACGGAGATCGTGAGGTTCACAACCAGCAGGAGGTCCAGAATCTGTGGCGGCAGCGGCACCAGCAGCACCATCAGCAGGCTGATGAACCCGATCGGGAAAATCAGCCCGCGGTGACGCTGAACCTGGTTGAGAATGGGATTGGAGGCGAGGGTGGTCATGGAAAATCAATGAACGATTCAGGATCAACGGGCGATCAGCAGCCTTCAGTCCCACATCAATTGGTTATCTCTTATTACTGTTCTCTCACTACGCATCACCGCTTACCCCGCGGCGCGGAGCGTTTTGCCGTTGACCTCGTACACGTATGCCAGGATCTCGGCGATGGCCGAGTAAAACTCCTCAGGCACCTCCTGCCCGACGTCGACCATGCGGAACAGCGCCCTCGCCAGCGGCGGCCGCTCGACGATCGGCACGCCGTGCAGCATCGCCTGCTCGCGAACCCTGAAGGCCAGATGGTCGGCACCTTTGGCCACGACGCGTGGGGCACGCATCGAATCGGCGTCGTACTTGAGCGCGACGGCGAAGTGCGTCGGGTTCGTCACGACGACATCGGCCGTCGGTACGGCCGAGCGGATGCGGTTCATGCTCTGCTGCATTTGAATCTGCCGGCGGCGCTGCTTGATGTAGGGGTCACCCTCCATCTTCTTCATTTCGTCCTTGATCTGCTGCTTGGTCATTTTCAGCTGCTTCTCGTGCCGAAATCTCTGATAGGCGTAGTCAAGGATGGCCAGGATCAGCAGCACCACGCCGACCTTGATCGTCATCCAGAAGATGAGTTGCGTCGTGAAGCCGAAGATCTGGCCGATCTCAAGACGCGGCAGCAGGACGATCGCGTGGAGTTCACGTTCGGCGGCCCAGTAGCAGATGCCCCCGACGATGATGAGCTTCATGAGGTTCATGAAGAGCTTGACCGGCCCGTTGTTCTCGCCGAAGAGCCGCTTGAGGCCCTTCTTAGGGCTTAGCGATGAAAGCTGGGGTTTGAGCTTCTTGGGGACCAGCATCAGGCCGACCTGGACGATGTTGATCAGCACGGCGATGGTCGCGACGCCGATCAGTACCGGCATCATGGCCCAGACGATCTCAAACACGGCCGAGACCACGGTGACCTTCAGCGTGTCGAGGTTATAGCTGGCCAGTTGCTCCGCCCCGAACATGGAGCGCATGACGTTGCTCATCGTCGCCAGCAGCCCGCCGCCATAGAACCACAGAATGATCATCACGCCGACAATGACGGCGGCTGCGTTGAGGTCCTGGCTTTTTGCGACATTGCCCTCTTCGCGGGCCTGGCGGCGTCGCTGCGGGGTCGGGGCTTCACTCTTTTCGCCGCCGTCGTTGGATTCCTCAGCCACGGACCACCTCCTGTCCGCGTGGCGTCTGGTACTCGTACAGCATGACATCGGTGGCCCGGCCGATGTACTCGGCGATTACGTCGCCGGTGACCACGAGCCCGAAGATCAGCACCAGCAGACCCACGCCACTTCGAAGGCTAAGCCCGGCCGCCAGCACGTTCATCTGCGGCATCGTCTTGGAGATGCAGCCCAGCGCGACGTCCACCACCAGCATTGTCACGAACATCGGGGCGGCCAGGCGGAGTGCCATCAGCGTCATGGTCACCGTCATGTCCAGCAGTAGCTCCAGCAGCCGGGCGTCCACAACCACCTCCAGCGGTGGCATGACCGCAAAGCTGGCGTGCACGCCCCGGAGCAACTCCCGGTGCCCCCCGACGATCAAGAAAATGAAGAGCGTGAAAATGAACAGCACGTCACCGATCGGAGAAGCCCCGGAAGAGAACTGCGGGTCCATCACTTCAGACATGTGAAAGCCCATCTGCTGCGAGATCATCTGCCCGGCCCACTGCACGCCGATGAACACCAGCGACACCACCGTGCCCATCGCCAGCCCGAATAGAAGTTCCATGCCGATGCCGGCCGTCAGATACCAGATGTTCGGCGGCATGACCGTCGGCGGAACCGCCGGGACCATGGCCAGCGCGACGACCGAGGCGAACAGCAGCTTGATGCGCCTGGGTATATTGCCACTGCCGAAGAGTGGCGCAAACATGAACATCGCCCCGACGCGGAAGAACGCCAGGACGAAGCTGGACATGTAGAGGATGGCCGACTCCATAGCCACGTGTCGGGGTACTCCTTACCCGTCGCAAGTTGTTTACGGCATGCCCTGCATGGAGAACAACGCCGATGCGTATTCGAGCATGCGCTCGCCGATCCACGGCATCAGCACGGCCGCGGCGATGATCATCGAGGCGATCTTCGGCACGAAAGTCAGCGTCTGCTCCTGGATCTGCGTCACGGCCTGAATGAGTGACACCGTCACGCCCACCACCAGCCCGCAAATGAGCATCGGGGCGGCCATGAGGAGCGTCAGCATCAAGCTCTGACGCAACAGGTCTGTTGCCTGGTCTAAAGTCATCTGTCACACCCTTCCTAGGTGTCGCCCGAAGGACCGGGCATGTCCGGGAAGCGTCCTTGCTTCCGAAAGTGCAGCGTGCTAACCGAAGCTACTCATCAGGCTCGCCGTGATCAAGCGCCAACCGTCGACGAGGACGAACAACAGCAGTTTGAAAGGCAAACTGATGAGCACCGGCGGCAGCATCATCATGCCCATGCTGATCAACACACTGGCGATCACCATATCGACGATCAGAAACGGCAGGTAAATCTTGAAGCCCATCAGGAATGCCGTCTTCAACTCGCTGAGCATGAACGCAGGTATCAGCGAGATGGTGCTCACGTCGCCCCACGTCGCCGGGGCGGGCTTGCCGTTGAAGCTGTGGAACAGCAGCACGTCCTCGTCGTTCTTGTGCGTCGTAATCTGCGAGATCATGAACTCCCGCATCGGCACCTCGGCGGCACGCAGGGCGGACATCTGGCTGATCTCGCCGTCGAGGTAGGGTCGTAGCGCCTCGTCGTGCACCCGATCGAAGGTCGGTGCCATGACCACGAACGTCATGAACAGCGAGAGTGCGATGAGAACCTGGTTCGGCGGCAGTTGCTGCGTGCCGAGCGCCTGCCGAAGCAGGCTCAGCACGATGATGATCCGAGTGAAGCTGGTCATCATGACCAGGATCGCAGGTGCAAGCGAGAGAACCGTCAGCAGCACGATCAGCTGCATCGCGGCGGAGAACGTCTCGCGGTCCTGCAGGTCCGGGAGCTTCATGCCCTCGGAGTCGCCGGGCGTCATGCCAGGCAGCATCGGCTCGACGGGCAGGTCGAAGCCCGGCAACGACTGAGCCCAGCTCGCCGCCGGCATAAGCAGCAAAAAGAGCAACGCCAGCACGAACAGCCGGCCGGGGCGTCCACCGCGATGTTGTTCGGCTTGAATGCCCGTCCCACGCATGGTTCAGCCACCTGTTCCGCGCTTGAACTGGCTCGACAGCAACTTGATCCGCTCCGCCAGGCCCGAAAGCTCACTCTGGGCCTGGTTCATTTCCGGGTCTTCTGCGGCGTCCAGCCGACTGGCGATGCTCGGCCGCGTCGGGGCTTGCCGGGTCTCCGCGTCGCGTGCTCCGGCGGCACTGGCTCCGGCGGCACGGGCGTCGTCTTCGTCATCCTCGAACGTGTCACGCTGGCGCTGGAAGACGGTCCCGAAGGCCGCCCCGCTCGGTTCGGCGGCCTGGCCGAGTATCGCCGCGACTTCGTCCGGGTCGCTCACTTCCATCAACGGCGAGAGCTGCTGCCCGCTGTCGCCCACCACCACCAGTCTCCGCCCGACCTGCAACACCAGCACCTGCTGGCGCGGGCCAAGGGCGGTACGCCCCACCAGTTTCACGGACTTGGCCGGCAACGCCGCGGCCGAGGGCACCATGCGTTGGACGAGCTTGCGAAGCAGCAGGATGATTCCGAGCACCACCACCAGGGCCGCGACGACACGAATCGCCTCGCCGGCCATGGAGCGGGGGGCCAGCAGTTCGCCGCCGGAGGCCTGCGCGGTCTCCGCGGCATCGCCCGGCGTGCCCGACTGCCCGCCTGCTTCTTCGCCGGGTGTGGGCCGGGCCGTTGTGCCGCTTCGAATCGGCTGGTTCTGGAAACGGTCGGTCGCGACCGGTGCAGGCTCGGCGCCCGGGCCGGCTCCGGCGGGCGGGCCGGCGGCGGGCGGGCCGGCTGGGGCGGCGGCCTGTGCACCGTTCGTCGCCGCCGGTCGCGGCTGGGGTTGGGCGTGTGGCTGTGCCCGGGCGTTCACCTCGGCCGGGTCGGCCACCTCGAGCGCCTCCCAGCCTGACATGGACTGGCCCACGGCGAGCGACGTCGTCGTCAGCAGGGCCAACGCCACCAACAGGCTTCTGGTTCGCACGGTTAAGCCTCCGACTTGGTTCCGGCCACGATCTCGTTCACGCGGACGCAGAAGTTGTCGTTCAGCACCAGAACCTCCCCGCGGGCCACGAGCCGTTCGTTCACGAACACGTCGACCGGGTCGCCGGCCAGCTTGTCAAGCTCTACCACGCTCCCTTCGCTCAGTTTCAGCACATCCTCGACGAGCATCCGGCTGCGGCCCAGTTCGATCTTCACGTTCAGGTCCACGTCCCGGAGCATGTCGATGCTCGACACCTGTGCCTCGGCCAGTGCCTGCTGGAAGTCGGGCAGGTCGAACGGGCTGGCGTCCGGCAGCGCTTCGCCGGGGCCTTCCGGGCTGTCAAAGCTGGCCTGCTTCAGAATCTCATCGATCGCAAGGTCGTCGCCCGACGGCCCGGCCGATCCGCCACCTCGGTCCTCGGCCATCCCCAGAGCGGCGGCCATCATGCGCTCGGCCTCCTCGGCACTCACTTTCCCCTCGGCAGCCTTGAAGGCGGCGGCCAGGTCCTCAACCTGCCCGTCGGGCAGCGGGATCTGGTCTGCGGCGGCTTGTGTGTGCGCGGCGGCGGATGCCAGCTCGGCCTCGGCCTTGCCGACGACGTCCGCGGACGTCGCCACCTCAGCAGCGTCCGCAGCGCCCACAACCGCTCCAGAGGCCGCCTCGGCCAGCAGGTCGTCGATCGCATTTTGATCGGCGGCACCCTGCTCGGGCGGGTTCTGCCCGGGTGCCGTCGGCTCGGGTGCGGCCTGCTCGGGTGCGGTCTGCTCGGGTACGGGACCCGGCGCGTCAGGTTTGTTGGGGGAATCCTGGGACATGTCCACCATCCTTGGCGTCGAAGCGAATCATCCTGACTCGCCCGCCGGCGTAAAGCCGGCTGCACTGCTCGACCGGCTCGCGCCGGCCTGATCTGTCCTGCCCCACCCCTGTCGTACAGCCGCCGCGATCCTCGCGAAGGCCGTCTCTAAAAGTCCGCCCGGAACGGCGTGCACTTGGGTACCAGCACTTCCTCGACCAGGCCCTCGCCCACGATCTGGTCCAGTTGGTATTTCACCTGCCGGCGGAGCGTTTCAAGGCCGGGCTCGCTGCCGCCGCCGAGTTTGTCCGGGTTCGACTGCGCAATAATGGTCCGCAGTCGATCCTGAATCAAGGCCCCGCGCTGCTCGGTTACACTTTTAACACGTTCGGCATGCTCCTGTTTGGTCAGGATCACAATCGACACGTCGTAGAGGTAGGTTCTCCCGCTCATTTTGTTGGGGGCGCGGAAGTCGATGAGTGGAATCTCCGCCGGGCCGTCCTTGGCGTGCGCGACTTCGGCACCGTTGGCGGCACTGTGGTCGTCGACGAGTTCGGCACCGTGGCTGTCGGCGGGGCCGCCGGCAAGCATCTTGAAGGCGGCAAAGAGCACCACGGCCTCCAGGACCATGACACCGCCGAGCAGGACTGGCGTCTTCTGAAGAAGCGCGCCGATGCCGCCCTTCTTCTCCCCTTCTTCGGTTTCTTCTCTGGCGGGCTTGTCTGCCATACCACCCAGTATCGGCAAGACGCCCCGACGGCGTTAGACATACACGACGCCACGTCGTCGGGTAACCGCCTGTAGCCTTGCGGGCGGGCGGTTCAGTCCGTGATCGGCCGGCGGACCAGGCGGCTGTAGTCGATCGCCCGCCGGATGACCTCCTGCAGCGTCTCCTTCACCACCATCCGCTCGCCGGTGTCGGTGCAGATCATGGTGTCGGGCGTCCGCTCGACGAACTTGATCTTCTCGGCGTTGACAACGAATTCCTCGCCGTTGAGGCGGTGCAGCACGATCATGAGAACTCCCGTCTGTCGCCCGTCGCCGACCCCGCCCGACCGAAGCTCCCTCGGTTCCCGCACGGCGTCCTGACGACTTGCGTCTGTTTAGTTGCCCCCACGACAGCAGAATGGACACCTGTCGAAGGGGCGAAGCCCGGACGGGCCTTTTCAGGCACCGTCGGGGGGTCTATCGGCGATCACCTTTACCGGCTGGCGTTCAGTAGTTCGGTCATCAACTGGTCGCTCGTCGTAATCACCCGGCTGGCGGCCGAGAAGCCCGTGGAGCTGATGATCATGTTGATGAACTCCTCGGAGAGGTCGACGTTGCTCATCTCCAGGGATCCGGATCGGATACCGCCTGCCGTCGCCTCCAGCGGGGCACTGATGCGCGGGGTGCCGCTGGCGGCACCGTTGAGGAACAGGTTCCCGCCGACGTCATTGAGGCCCTTGGGGTTGTCGAAAGTGGCGACGGCGATCTGCCCGAGGCTCAGTGTCAGGCCGTTGTCGAAGCTGCCGGTGATGATGCCCGTGTCGCCGATGGTGAAGCTCGAGAGCGTGCCCATCTGCTTGCCGTCGGCCTGGCCGAAGAGCAGGGATCTGCCCTGCTGGGCGTCGTCTGCCAGTGCGGTCAGGGCGGTGAAGTCCAGGTCGATGGCCATGTCGGCAGCTGCGCCGGTGTTGTCGCGGTCGAGGTTGATGGTGGTGCCGGTGGAGTTGAGGAACCTGCCGCTGGTGTCGAAGCTGACCGACCCGCCGCCGAGCACCGGGCCCTCGTGTGCCCCGGGTACGAAGGGGTCGAGGCTGTCGGTGTCGCTGTTGCTGGTGGCGATGAAGTCCCAGGTGGTTCCGGCCGGTGTCTTTTCCCGGAGCACCATGGAGAGTTGCACCTCCAGCGGATTGCCCAGGGAGTCGTATGCGATTGCGGTGGTGTTGACGCTTTCGCCGACGGGGCCGTCGGTGTAGGTGCCGTCCGAGCCGCCGACGAAGCCGAGGGTCATCGCGGCGTTGGAGCTCGAAAACTTCGAGTCGGTCACGGCGATCTCGCTGACTTCGCCGACGTTGCCGATGAGTGTGAACCGCGCGGAGTTGGCCGGGTCGCCGCCCAGGGCCGGCGTGACGGCCGCGCCGGGCGTGGGCGCCCCTGCCGGGGGGGTCGCGGTGGCGTCGATACCCAGTGCGTTGTTGAAGAAGGTGGCCAGGTCGGCAAGGGTGTCGCCGGCACCGACGGTGTAGGTAAGCAGGGGCTGGTCCCGGCCGCCGCGCTGGCCTTCGAGGGAGATCGTGTCGCCCGGCGCGAACAGTGCCGCCCCGCCCGGTGCCGAGGCCAACCGCACGTCGGAAAGCGGCGTTGCGTTGGTAACGGGTGCACCGCCGCCGACGACCGTGAGCGGCTGGCTGTTGAGGATGCTGGCACCGGTGCCGATTTCGCCGGCGGTGTTGAGGTTACCCGTGTTCGCGATGCGGGTGGACTGCTGGGCGATGGTCATCTGCCCGAGGGGCACCTGCATGTTCTCCAGCACGCCGGGGATGATGTTGCCGGCCGCGTCGGCCGCGAAGCCCTTGACGTACATGCCGCTGCTGTTGGTGAGGAAGTTCTCACTGTTGAGGTCGAAGCTGCCGTCGCGTGTGTAGGCGATTTCCTTGCCCTGGACGACGAAGAAGCCTTCGCCGTCCAGGGCCAGGTCGGTGCTCTTGCCGGTGGGTTCGATGGATCCCTGGGAGAATTCCTTCTCGATGGTGGCGACGACGGCACCCAGGCCTCGCTGGCTCGGGTTGGAGCCGCCGAACTCGCCGGTGGGCGCGGTGCCGGCACGGTCGGTGACGTAGAACTGGGGCTTGAAGATGGCGCGTGAACCCTTGAAGCCGACCGTGTTGACGTTGGCGATGTTGTTGCCGACGACGTTAAGGCGGCTCTGGTTGACGTTGAGTCCCGAGAGTCCGGTGAAGAGGGTGCTGGTCAGTGACATGGTCTTTTTCCGTGCAAGCGGTTTGGCGTCCCGTGTGGTTGAAGGGGCTCTGCCCCGTCGGGTCGCGCAAAAGCCGCGGCTCCGCCGCGCAACGGTCGCGTGTCTGGTGCGTGCCGCCGGCCTCACGCGTCGGCCGGTCGGTTGTATATGCTACTATTGCAATTCAGGTGCCGCGCCGGCGTGGGCGGGCATCGGGGCGATCTGCCGGACCCTGCCCATCTGCATCGTCTGCCCGCTGTCGAGTTCCAGGTAGACCTTGCCTTCCTGCACCCGCACGCTGGTGACGAGCCCGGCGACGTCCTGCCCGTAGTCGTCCGTCCCGGCAACGAGTTTGCCGATCATCCCGCCGGCCTGGGAGACGTTGTTCTGCAGCACCATCGACTCCAGCGAAGCCTGGAGCTTCGTGCTCGACTCGAGCTGCCCGATCTGGCTCATCTGCGCAAGGAGCTGCTCGTTCTTGGCCGGCTCCATCGGGTCCTGGTTGGTCAGCTGCGTGATCATCATCTTGATGAAGTCCGAGGTCGTCAGGTCGAAGTTGTTGGGTAGCGTGCGTGGCTGCCCGGTTGCCCCGGAAGTCGCGTTGCTGTTTGCGGCGGCGATGTTCATGCCCCTTGTTTCGGCCCGATAATCGAGCCCGCCTCGAATGGTAACCTGGGAAATCTGCCCCCTGCCGACGGCTGCGCCTCACCGCGCACAATCCGCCCGTGAACCCGATACAGGCTGACGCATACCGAACTTCTACCGATTTTCCGGCCGCTTCGGTTCAAGCCCCTCGGCAAACTCGTCCGATAAGCGACGTACATGGCCAAACAAAAGGCCAAGCGCCAATCAACCTCGAAGTCCTCGACGAACGCCTCGGCCCCGGCGGCAAAGTCGGCCGCGCCGGGTGAGCGTTTCCGCATGCTCCGGGCGATCGCCGGCTACCGACGCACCGCCCTGCGCGTCCTGGGACTTGCCGCCTTCAGCACGCTTTGCGGCGTCGGCTACTACGTCATCCACGACTACGTCGAACGCCAGGTGACCTTCACCCCTGAACCGCCGGCCGTCCTGCTGGCGCACAAGCCGGTCTGGATGACCGACCTCCTGGCCGTGCAGATCGCCGAGAGCGTCCGACCCGTCGCCGCACACTCCTCCTTCGACCGCCAGATGCTCGCCGACCGCGTCGCCCTTCTCGAAGCCAACCCCTGGGTTCGGCAGGTGAAACACGTCCGGCGTGGCTACCGCGAAGCCCCCGGCGACCTCCTCGAGATCGACGTCGAGTTCCGTGAGCCCGTCGCACTGGTCCACTGGAAGAACCACTACTGGCTCGTCGACCGCGACGGCGTCAAGCTCCCCGAACAGTTCACCGCAGAACAACTGCCCGGCGTGCTCCTGAGCGACAGCGGCGGCGTGAACCTGCGCGTCATCGAAGGCGTGCGGCATGCACCCGTCGAAAGCGGCGAAAAATGGCCCGGGGAGGACCTCGCCGCCGGCATCGCGCTCGCCGAGACGATCTTCGGGCAGAGCTTCGCCGACGAGATCGTGGCGGTGGACGTAAGCAACTTCGGCGGCCGGGAAGACCGCAACGCCGCCCAACTGGTCCTGCACACCGTCCACCAGACGCAAATCCGCTGGGGGCTGCCGGTGACCTCGACGGACCGGCTCAGTGAAGTCTCACCGCAGGAGAAACTGGCGGCACTGAAGGAAGTCTTCGAGCGCTACGGGCGGGTCGACGCGGGGTACCCGTGGCTGAACGTGCGGTTCGACACCGTCACCTACCCGGCCGGCTTCGTCGCCGGGGGGTGAGGCGGCTGCCTGCTTCGACATACCCATCCTGCGTGGCAAAACAGGGTCAATCGGGTCTATTCGCCGCCGCCGGCCGCCTTCGGCCCGCGGCGGCGTCGGCGCGTCGACGCAGCCGCGCCTGCGTGCGGCGTTCACGGCGCATGGCCGGTCGCAGCAACCGCAGTGGCTGCAGGGCGGCGCTGAAGACGTTCGAATAGATGTTGGCGTACATGAACCGCACGGCCTCGCGCGTCGGCCGGGCCGCCGGCTCCTTCACGTGCGGCAGGAAGACCACCACCGCCAGCAGCCGCAGCACGGCGCTGACGGCAAAGAGCACCTCGAACGGCCCGACCGTCGCGACGAGCGGCAGGCCCGTCTGCCACGACCAGCCGTCCAGCGACGAGGCGATCTGCCCGAACGCCAGCCCGCCGGCCACGCCGCTCAGGTTGATGATGACGCCGTTGACCGCGATGTAGCTGCTTCCGGCCCGGCCGCCGCGGCCGCCGGCGCCGCCGAACTCCAGCAGCATGTTGAAGTTCGCAACCTCGATCCCGACCCACAACGCCGCCCCCGTCGCCGAGAGCAGGTACCCGAGCCAGACCAGTTCCTCGTTCATCAGCACCCAGCCGAGCCCCACCGGCACCATGCCCAGGCTCGCGATCGACAGCACCGGCTTCTTGCCGAACCGGTCGGCGACCTTGCCCCACAAACCCAGCACCAGCAGCTGTGCCGCCAGCGGAACCGCCAGCAGAATCAACTGGACCTGCGTGTTGTCCATCTGCAGGCGCTGGATGAAGTAGAGCGTCACGAACTGCCCCATCGGCGCGACGGCGAACATCAGCGTGCCGACGTAACCGGCGAAGTAGAGGAACTGCCGGTCCCCCAGCGGCCGACGCATGCTGGCAAAGAGCGGCTCGGGCACGCGAGGCGGCTGGGGCACGTCCGGCACGGCGTGGAAAAGCGCGATGTCGATGACGCCGACAACCGCCGCGACGATGAAGATCCCCGCGATCCACGGCAGCACGGCCGAGGGGTCGGCCGGGTCCGTCACGCGGTCCAGCAGCAGGCCCACGATCAGCGCGGTCGGTACGGCCGTCACGATGCCCCACTGCCGCCGACGCGCAAAGTATGCCCCGCGACGCCGCGGGGGGATGATGTCGGCCATCCAACTCGTCCACGCCGGCCCGGCCACGGCAGTGCCGCACCACATCAGCAGCAGAAGGCCCATAAATGTCCACAGCGCCACGGCAGATGGTGCAAACGTCCCGCCGAAGTAGCCCGCCAGCCACATCGGCGCAAGCCCCACCACCGCCCAAAGGAACCGCTGCGGGTAAATCGCCAGAAAGAAGATCAGCTTGCGGTGCCCGAACCGGTCGATGAGCATCCCCGCCGGCAGTGAGAGCAGGCTGGCAAGGAAAGGCATCGCCGCCAGCAGGCCGAAGGTGAACGGCGTCGCACCCATCGCCGCCGCGAACAGCGTCACAGGCGCACCGGCGATCGCGGTGAAGAAAATCGAGCCGAACAGCCACGCGACGGTGATCCGTCGCATGCTGCGCCTCAGCTGGCTGGGCCTCGGCGTGGAGGCGGACAGCGGCATGGATCCCTAGCCTTCCGTGGCAATGCGAAACACCGTGCCCGGCTCCACCTCGATCGGGTCGCTCTGGGCGATCGTGTCGTTACTGTATCGGCCGGTCTTGTGCAGGACTTCCTCGTACTCCTCGTCCGTGTACCGCAGGATGTCCGCGTAACGCATGCTGCAGGCCACGTGCACCGCCGGCTCCGGCAGGCTGTGCCCCGCCACGCCGCATACCCAGTGGTGCACGTCCCGTGCGTAGTGCAGGTCCCCGCGGTAGCAAAAGAGCGTCACGGACTTCTCGCCGATCAGCTCATTTACCTCCGGCAGCGTGCTCACCTTCGGGTGGTAGCTCACCACCGCCCGGGGGGCTTCGGGCAGCTCCTCGAGGAACGTTGCAAGCATCGTTTCGATCGTCGTCTGCAGCAGCTTGTCGTCGTCGTGGTAGTGCAGCGTCGTGCCGCCGCCGAAGCCCAGCAGGAAGTCCACCGCGTTCGGCAGCCCGGCCACCACCGCGTCCCACCGGCGCATCCTCGGCGGCCTCTCGTACAGCGCCCGGTACACGTTCGCGATGCCGTAGAGAAAGCACGCGCCGTCAAAATCACCTTGAGTCAGTACGTGTCGGCGAGCCAAGCGTGTAGTTTGCGGCTTCCGGGCCCGCAGGTCCACTGCTCGGCAACCGCCGGCCGCTCGGCTACCATCCGGCCATGCCATCCGACGACGAAACCTACATGCGCCTCGCCCTGGAACGCTGCCGCGAGGGCGTCCTCGCCGGGCAGAGCCCCTTCGGTGCCGTCATCGTCCGCGACGGGCAGATCCTTGCCGCCACGCACAACCGCGTCCGCCTCGACACCGACCCCTCCGCCCACGGCGAGGTCGTCTGCATCCGCGCCGCCTGCCGCCACGTCGGCGACATCAGCCTCAAAGGCGCGACCATCTACTCCACCACCGAGCCGTGCCCCATGTGCTTTACGGCCATCCATTGGGCGGACATCGGCCGAATCGTCTACGCCGCCCGTGTCGAGGACGCCAAACGCTTCGGCTTTAAAGAGCTGCAGATCTCCAACGCCAAGATGAAGCAAGTCTCCGGCAGCGAGATTGAACTCGTGCCGGACATGCTCCGCGACGACGCCCTGGCGCTCTACGACCTGTGGAAAGAACAAAGAGGCGTCCCCTACTAGCCGCAAGCCCGAGAGGCGCTTCACGCCGTGCCGCCCGGCGTTACGATGCCTCGCGTTTTGACGCCCGGCCCGAAAACCACCATGCCCACAAAGAACGACACCATCACCGTCGGCCTCACGCAGATGGCCTGCTCGGACGACCTGGCCGCCAACACCGAGAAGCAGCTGCGCCTCATCGCCCGTGCCGCCGACGAGGGCGCGCAGGTCGTCTGCACGCAGGAGCTGTTCCGCGGCAAGTATTTCTGCCAGGCCGAGGACCACCGCTTCTTCGACTGGGCCGAGCCGATCCCAGGCGACACGACCCGCCGTCTTTCGGAACTCGCCCGCGAGCGGCAGATCGTCGTCATCGCCAGCCTGTTCGAGAAGCGGGCCGTGGGCGTCTACCACAACACCGCCGTGGTCTTCGAGGCCGACGGCTCCACCCGCGGCATCTACCGCAAGATGCACGTCCCCGACGACCCGCTCTACTACGAAAAGTTCTACTTCACCCCGGGCGACACCGGCTTCGTCGCCTTCGAGACCACGCGCGGCAACGTCGGCACCCTCGTCTGCTGGGACCAGTGGTTCCCCGAGGCCGCCCGCCTCACCGCCCTCGCCGGGGCGGACATCCTCTTCTACCCCACTGCCATCGGCTGGCACCCCTCCGAGAAGACCGAGTACGGCCACAAGCAGCACGAGGCCTGGGTCACCATGATGCGCTCCCACGCCGTCGCTAACGGCTGCTTCGTCTGTGCCCCAAACCGCATCGGCCATGAGTTGCTCCCCCAGGCCGACGGCACGCCGCACGACCCTGTCGGCATCGAGTTCTGGGGCCAAAGCTTCATCGCAGCCCCCGACGGCGAGATCATCGCCAAGGCCTCGATCGACACCGAGGAGGTGCTCGTGCACAAACTCGATATGGCCCGCGTGCTGCACCACCGCACGCACTGGCCGTTTTTCCGCGACCGCCGTATCGACGCCTACGGCGAGATCACCAAGCGTTACCGCGACGGCAAGTGAAGCCGGCCCGCGCCCGGCCGGCACGACCTTGCGTCAGGTTCTTCGGCCCGTTTTGCCACCCGACGCCCGCACCGCTTAAACTCCTTACCAACCGGAACCGAACACCCTTGCCCGCCCTCTCCGTCAACATCGACCACGTCGCCACCGTCCGCCAGGCCCGGCGGACGTACGAGCCGGACCCTGTCTGGGCCGCCGCCGAGGCACAGCTCGGCGGTGCCGACGGCATCACCGTCCACCTGCGCGAGGACCGCCGCCACATTCAAGACCGCGACGTGGAGCGCCTCAAGGAGACGGTGCACGTCGCGTTGAACCTCGAGATGGCCGCGACCGACGAGATGGTCACAATCGCCTGCCGCCTCAAGCCGGACCTGGCGATGCTCGTACCCGAAGGCCGGCTGGAAGTGACGACCGAAGGCGGGCTCGACGTGCTCGGCCAGGTTTCGCGCCTCAAGGAGATCGTCAGAAAGCTCAAGGACGCCGGCCTGATCGTCTCGGCGTTCATCGACGCGGAGGACGGGCAGATCGACGCGGCCGCCGAAGTGGGGTTCGACGTCTGCGAGGTTCACACTGGCCCGTACGCCCACGCCTTCTTCGGTGCCAAGACCGTTCACGACGACCTGGGCCGGAACTCCGACGCCGCCGCCGAGCTGGCCAAGGTCCGCTCGGCCGGGGAGCGTATCAGCGCCAACGGCGTGCGGTTCAACGCGGGCCACGCGCTCAACTACACCAACGTGCGGCCGATCGCGGCGCTGCCGGGCATGCGGGAGTTGCACATCGGGCATGCGATCGTGGCGCGGGCCGTCTTCGTCGGGCTGCGGGCGGCCGTGAGTGAGATGAAACGCGAGATCGACCTGGCGCGGCTCGAATCCGCCGGGCTGCAAGCCACCAAGGAGACGCGGCATGTTTAGCGGCTGCTTCACCGCACTGATCACCCCCTTCGCCGACGGCAAGCTCGACGAGCGACGCCTCCGCGCGCAGGTCGAACGCCAATTGGCCGGCGGCATCGACGGCCTCGTGCCCGTCGGCACCACCGGCGAGAGCCCGACGCTCACGCACGACGAGCACAAGCGGGTGATCGAGGTCGTCGTCGAGGCGGTGGCCGGCCGGGTGCCGGTCGTGGCCGGCGCCGGCTCTAACAACACGCTGGAGGCCATCGACTTCCACAAGCACGCCAGGGCCGTGGGCGCGCAGGCCGTGCTGAGCGTGAACCCCTACTACAACAAGCCGAGCCAGGAGGGGCTGTACCGCCACTTCGCGAAGCTCTCGGACGAGGCGGCCATTCCGATCGTGCTGTACAACATCCCCGGCCGCACCGGCATCACCATGACGGCCGAGACCGTCGCCCGTTTGCACAAAGACCACAACATCGCCGCGATTAAGGAAGCGACCGGCAGCATGGACCTGGCCAGCCAGATCATGGGTCTGTGCGACATCACTGTACTCTCCGGCGACGACTCCCTGACCCTGCCACTGATGGCGCTGGGCGCCGCAGGCGTGATTAGCGTGACGAGCAACCTCGTGCCCGCCCGCATGACGAAGCTGACGGCCGCGATGCGCTACGGCGACACGGCCGAAGCCCGAAAGATCCACTACGAGCTTGCAGCGCTGTTCAAAGCCCTCTTCCTCGACGGCAACCCCGCCGGCATCAAGTACGCGATGCAAACCGCCGGCGAAGACACGGGTGAAGTGCGTCTACCCCTCGTCGAACCGACAGAGCCGACGAAGGTGGCGATCCGAGCGGCGTTTATCAGTAATAAGCAATGAGTAATCAATAATAAGTAACAAGTGACAGTACCACCCGCTCCAGTCATCTATAGCCTCGAACACTAGTTCCGCCTCCCCTTTTTACTCATTATACAATTCTCATTACTCATTAGCCCCCCCCAATGACCCGTCTCTGCGTCGCCATCTTCGTTCACTCGCTCGAGCAGGCGCTGGCCGACGTTGCCAAGGCCGCCGAGGCCGGGGCGGACATGGTCGAGCTTCGCATCGACTTGCTCGAGGAGGCGGACGCCGTCGCGCAGCTCGTCAAGCAGTGCAGTCTGCCGTGCATCGTCACCTGCCGCAGTCGCGCCGAAGGCGGGCAGTGCACCGCCGTGGACGACGACCGCGTGGCCCTGCTGCGCGTGGCCGCCGAGGCCGGGGCGAGTTACGTCGACATTGAGCTGGGCACCCTCGCCCCGCGCGCCGGCTCGGCCGGGGCGCGGGAGGAGCGCTCCGGCACGATCGTGAGCCACCACAACTTCGCCGGCCGGCCGACGCGGCTCTATTCGGTCGTCGAGGACATGCTCGAAACCGGCGCAGACGTGCACAAGATCGTCTGGCGGGCCACCACCATTCGCGACAACCTGGAAGCCTTCGAGCTGCTGCAACGCCGCACCAAGCCGACCATCGCGCTGTGCATGGGCGAGCCGGGGCTGATGAGCCGCGTGCTGGCGAAGAAGTTCGGCGCGTTCCTCACCTTCGCCAGCCTCCACGCCGACGCGGAGACGGCCCCGGGGCAGCTTGCCGTCGACGAACTCAAGCGGCTCTACCGCTGGGACTCGATCGGGCCGGAGACGAAGGTTTACGGCGTCATCGGCAAGCCCGTCGGGCACAGCCTGTCGCCGGCCGTGCATAACGCGGCATTCTCGGCGGCCCACCTCGATGCCGTCTACCTGCCCATGCTCGTCGAGCCGACGTACGAAAGCTTCAAGGCCTTCATGGAGGAGTGCCTGGCGTTCGCACCGCTGCAACTGGCCGGTGTCTCCGTCACGATTCCGCACAAGGAGCACGCGCTTCGCTACCTGACCGACCGCGGCGGGTCGGTGGAGATGCTCGCGAGGCGGATCGGCGCCGTGAACACCATCGACATCCGCCACGATTCCGACGGCGTGAAGCTTCGCGGCATCAACACGGACTACGCGGCGATTCTTGACGCGGTGACGCACGCGATGGGCATCACGCGGCAGGAGCTGGCCGGGCGGCGGGCGGCGGTCATCGGCGCCGGCGGCACCGGCCGGACGGCCGCGGCCGCGCTCGCCGGCTGCGGCGCGGACGTGGTCATCTTCAACCGCACGCTGGACCGCGCCGAGCGGCTCGCCGAGGAGTTGGACGGCCGAACCGGCCGCGTGCTGGCCGCGGCACTCGGGCAACTCGCCAACGCCGACTGCGAGCTCTACATCAACACCACGAGCATCGGCATGACGCCTCACATGGAGGATGCGCCGTGGGGCCTGCGCCCGCCGAAGCTCGGGCCGGGCAAGCTGGTGTTCGACGCGATATACAACCCCACCGAAACGCGCATGCTGAGGGAAGCCAAAGCGGCCGGGGCGGTGACCGTGGGCGGCGTGGAGATGTTCGTCCGGCAGGCGGCCGCCCAGTTCGAAACCTGGACAGGCCAACCCGCCGATGTGGAGCTGATGCGAGCGGCAATGATCCGGCGGCTGTAGGCGTGCATCATCGCGTGATCCGCCCTCCCCCCTCCCGTGCCTGCGCCGGCACGCCCGATCGCCCTGCCGCCCGTGCCAATGGCCGGGGCGGCCGCCTTCGGCTAGGCTTTTTGCATGGCAAGACGCGCGACTGAACTGACGGAGCAGCTGGAAGATTACGTGCGGCCTTTTTCTTATCGGGACGACCCCGCCCTGGCCCGAATTCGGAGCAATACCGACGCGATGGCCGAGGCCGGCATGCAGGTGTCGCCGGAGTTGGGGGAGTTGCTGGGGATTTTCGTCCGGCTGACCGGCGGGCGGCGTGTTTTGGAGGTCGGGAGCTTCACAGGGTATTCCGGCGCGTGCATGGCGCGGGCGCTGTCGCCGGGAGGCAGGCTGGTCTGCTTCGAGAAGAGCGAGGCTTACCTGAAGATCGCCAGGGAGCATTGGGAGCTGGCCGGCGTGGCAGAGCGAATTGAGACGCGGGTGGGCGAAGCGCTGACGACACTGGCGGCCGCGGCCGCGGCGGAGCCGGGCACCTACGACCTCGCATTCATCGACGCCGACAAGGAGAACGCCGAGGCGTACGTGGCCCTGAGCCTGACGCTGCTCCGGCCCGGCGGGCTGGTACTGGTGGACAACGCGTTTCGCAGCGGGCAGTTGGCGGACGAGGCAAACCAGTCCCCCGGATGCGTGGCGATGCGGAACCTGCTTGCGAGCCTGAACGTCGACGAACGGGTCGATTTCACAGTGCTGATGCTGGGCGACGGCGTGATGATGGCGCGGAAGCGGTGAGTTGGTTTCGGTGAGGTGGTGTCGGTCAGGCTCAGGCCGCCCGCACTGCGGCGGTCCGTTCCTGCCGTGTCGGGCGGATGCCGTTGATGACGTGCGCCAGGTCGCACACATTTCGCCCGAGCGTCACCTGGTCGACGCGGCAGGTTTCGGCCAGGCGGTTGACGAGCTGTCGCTCGGCGGCGGTGCGGCGGACGTGCCTCGCCGGCCAGATTCGCTGCAGCGCCGCCGTTGCCTGGTGCACGGCCAGCGGGCGGAGCAGCGTGTCTTCACGGCGGAACCCGTTGATCATCACGACGTGGTCGCAAAAGGCGTGGTGGGACACACGGCAGCCCTCGCCGGCGGGCATGCGAAGCATGGCCACCAGGCCGTCTTCGGCGCGAAGGGCCGCCCAACGCTGCCCGATGAGCGAGAAGCCCCCGGCGATCATCTGCCGCAGGTCCGCCGTGATCTCCTGGTCGCCAACCAGCAGCACGCCCCAGCCGTCGGCGGCCAGCGCCGTGGCCGGCACCAGGTGCAGGCCCTGGGCCAGCATCAACTGGCTGGCCGGCCAAAGCACGGCGGCCTCGGCCAGTGCGTAGGTGCTCAGGTCGGCGTTGCCGGCCTGATCCATCCGGCGGGCGTGGCTCAGCCGACTTTCGAGCACGTAGCTGCGGAAGGTCCGTTTCAGCAGGTTCACCTCGCAGATACCCCACCGCTCGTCGACGCGCCAGAAACGCTCCCCTTCCTGGTAGATCTCGAAGGTGTCGTCCGCGTCGTCGGGGGTCGGCACGCGCGTCGCGCCGGCCGGGAGGCGGCGGGTGAGGCTATCGACGTCGTACGGCTCGACGCGCCCGTCGATGGCCGTGAAGCCCGGCGGAAACGCATCCACCTCGAAACCGCCGAGGATGGTGGCGACGGCGTGGGCCATGCCGGGCACGGCGTTGGTCAGGCTCATCGCCAGGCCGTGCATGCAATAGTTGCCGCGACTGCCGGCGAGCGCTTCGCCGGCACCCACCGACCCGACGTGTTGGAAGACGGTTACCACACCATCGTCATCGGCCGGTGACTTGGGCATTCTGTAGCGTTCGATCGGCACGGCTACAGCCGGGAGATTATCGGTCCGTTGCGCAGCAACCCGATAAGGTTCAGATCCGCTCGCGCAGGAACGCTTTCACCTGCTTGATGTCGATCCGCTCCTGCTTCATGTCGTCGCGGTGGCGGACGGTGACGGTGCCGTCCTCGGCCGTCTGCCCGTCGACGGTGAAGCAGTACGGCGTGCCGATCTCATCCATGCGGGCGTACCGCTTGCCGATCGACTGCTTCGGGTCGTACTCCACCGTGTAGTCCTCGCGCAGCTCGCGGTAGAGGGCCATCGCCGTCTCGGGCATGCCGTCCTTGTTCACCAGCGGGAAGATGCCGGCCTTGATGGGGGCGAACTTCGGGTGGAACTTCATGACGACGCCGCTGGCCCGCTCGGGGTCCTCGGTGTACGCCTCGGTCAGCAGGACGAGCACGGCCCGGGTCAGGCCGCTGGCCGGCTCGATGACGTTGGGGATGTACCGCGTCTTGGCCTTGAGCTCGTCGCCACTAA
The DNA here is from genome assembly GCA_050329715.1 of Phycisphaerae bacterium. Lineage (GTDB taxonomy): Bacteria > Planctomycetota > Phycisphaerae > Tepidisphaerales > Tepidisphaeraceae > DAIOTR01. The sequence goes on along the minus strand of JBHJOM010000065.1, from coordinate 4,946 downwards.
CGCCGGCGGCCTTGAGCTCCAGTTCACGGGCCTGGTCGAAGTATTCCAGCTTCTGCTTGGAATGCGTTTGATGCTGCGTCAGGTCGAATGAGCCGCGGTGGGCGATGCCCTCGAGCTCGCCGAAGCCCGGGGCGGTGAACGGGTAGCGGTACTCGATGTCGACGGTCATCTTGGAGTAGTGGGACAGCTCGTCGGGGTCGTGGTCGCGGAGGATGAGGTTCTGTGGGTTCACGCCGAGGGAGAGCCACCACTTCATGCGTTCGTTCTTCCAGAAGTCGTACCAGGTGGCCGCGTCGTCGGGGTGGCAGAACCACTCCATCTCCATCTGCTCGAACTCGCGGGAGCGGAAGATGAAGTTGCGGGGCGTGACCTCGTTACGGAAGGATTTTCCGACCTGCGCGATGCCGAAGGGCACCTTCACGCGCGTGGTGTCCAGGACGTTTTTGTAATTGAGGAAGATGCCCTGGGCGGTCTCGGGGCGGAGGTATGCTTTGGCATCTTCCGTCTGCACCGCGCCGACGAACGTCACAAACATGAGGTTGAACTGTCTCGGTTCGGTCAGCACACCAACCTTGCCCGTATCGGGTGAAGGCACACTCGCTGCGGCAGTTTTCAACTGCTCCATCAGGTGACGACTGTGTGCAACTGCTTTTCTGGTGGAACCATCAGCCATCTCGACGACCAGGGTCGGCTCACCGCCCAGCCAATCAGACTGCGGATTCAAGCTGATACGTTTCGCCCTGCCGAACGCCGGGTGGATCGGGGCCTTCTTCATCGCCGATATCGCCTCGGCAAACTCGGCAGGCGAAGCCGCCAACCCGGTAACGGCCAGCCCGTAGTCGGTATCATCTACCACGGCCATCGCACCGGCGTTGTCGAACCCTTCTACATAAAGCCCGCAAAGCTGATCGGCCCTGTATCGCTGCTTCGTCTCGCGATCATCCACCATCGGGTCACTGAACCCCCCCACGTGCCCGCTGGCGACCCACGTCTGCGGGTTCTGGATGATGCTCGAGTCGAGGCCGACGATCTCCACCGGTTCGCCGTCGGGGCCGATCGGGGGCGTCAGGACCATGTGCCGCCACCAGTGGTCGCGGATGTTGTTCTTCAGCAGGACGCCCAGCGGGCCGTAGTCCCAGAAGCCGTTGATGCCGCCGTAGATCTCACTCGCCGGGTAAACGAACCCGCGGCGTTTGCACAGGGCGACGAGCTTGTCCATGACGGTTTCGGGCATCGGAAATTCCTGGTGGAGCAGCGATTAGGCATTAGCGATTAGGCATTAGGGGGAATTGGGCTTCTGCGACTAATCGCTAATCGCTCATGCCTAATCGCTCAAAAAATAGAAACGGGTGAGCCGAGGGGTCTCGGCTCACCCGTGAAAGGTTCGTTCACTCGGGTTGTTCTTGCAAGCGACTGCCGGCGGCGCTTACGCGCTGGTACCGGCGCCGGCGGCCTTGGCGGCGTTGAGCTTCCTGGCCAGGCGGCTGCGCTGCCGGGCCGAGGCGTTCTTGTGGATCGTCCCCTTGGCCGCGACCTTCTCGATCATGCTGCTGGCCTTGCGGAACTCCTGCTCGGCGGTCGCAAAGTCCCCGGCGGCCACGGCCGTGGTCAACACCTTCACCTGCGACTTGACCTTCGCCTTGCGCGAGCGGTTACGAGCCCGACGCTCGACGTCCTGACGCATCCGCTTCTCGGCTGATTTACTCTGGGGCACGAAACGCTCCTCAAAACCGTCAAACAAAGCAGCCGGGCAACCCGCCCGGCGAGTCCGGCATCATATCGCCTCCGTTCCCGAAGGCAACGCCCCGGCCACACGATTCGCCGCCCCCGCCGCCGTCACCCTCGCCGCTACAGGTCCCGGACCACCCGGAAGCCGCAGTTGCTGCTGCCGGAATCCGGCGTGTTGGCCGTGCGGGCGGCCACGCGGTACCGGTTGCAGTAGCTGGCGTGGCACAGGTAGCTGCCGCCCCGCATGGCCTTCACGTTCCCCTCCCCCGGCCCGCGCGGGTTCTCCCGCGACGCGCCCGGCTGCTGGTGGAACGTCGGGCTGAACCAGTCGGCACACCACTCCCACGCATTTCCCGAGACGCACCAGAGGCCGTGGCCGTTGGGCTCGAAGCTCTTCACCGGGCAGGTGCCGGCGTAGCCGTCCTCGGCGGTGTTTTTGTGCGGGAACCTCCCCTGCCAGATGTTGCACCGGTGCTTCCCGTCGGGCGTCAGCTCGTCGCCCCACGGGTAGATAGCCTGCACCAGCCCGCCGCGGGCGGCGTACTCCCACTCCGCCTCGAACGGCAGCCGAACCCCCGCCCAGCGGCAGTAGGCGACGGCATCATTCCAGCTGACGTGCACCACCGGGTGGTCCTCCATGCTGCGGAGGTCGCTCTTGGGCCCGAACGGCCGCTTCCAGCACGCCTCCGGCACGCCGACCCACCACGTGAGCTTGCCCGGGTTGCGGTTGCCGAACTTGGCCAGGGCGGCCTTGTCCAGGTGCCCGCGGAAGACGTAGCTCCAGCCGAACTGCTCGCTCTCGGTCTTGTAGCCGGTGGCGTCGGCGAAGGCTTTGAACTGGGCGTTGGTAACGGCCGTCTCGGCGACGTACAGGCCGGTTACGGAGACCTCGCGGATAGGCCCCTCGCCGTCGTCGGCCCAGGCCTCGGGGCTGTCGGTGCCCATGAGGAAGCTGCCGCCGGGGAGCTTGACCATCCCGGTGACGTCGCCGGCGTCGGCGAAGGAGATGGTTTCTGCCGTCTGCGTGAGGGCGGTGCCGGGGCGATAGCCCGAGCCCTTGGCCAGCGGCGAGCCGGGCCGGGCGTGGGCGACGCGGGCGTCGGCGATTCGGGCATCCGGCGGGGAAGCGGGCGTCGGAGACTCTTCCGGCGGCCGTGGGGCGGCCGGCGTGAGCTGCGGCCCCTCGCCCGAGTCGCGCCCCGCGGGCATGCAGCAGCCGGCTTTCTCTGTCTGGGACTGGTCGGTCATCGCCTCGAATTCTAAACGATCGCCGCGGGACGCGACCGGGTTGCGAGATTTCCCGTGTGAAGTCCCTCCCTGCCTGGATGATTGAGCCGCAGGCCGAAGGCCGCGCTTCCCCCCGGGCGTGCGAGCGCGGCCTTCGGCCTGCGGCTTAACCGGAGCAGGAACGGACCGCCCCACCGCATCCCTGCTAGAACAACTCCAATTGTGCCTCCGGCTTCGCCGGTCGTGCGTCAATGCCGCGTTTACGCAACTCGTCCACGAAGCCCTTGAACCCGTGCGTCGGGTAGACGCGCTTCGGCCGGACGATGTCGATGGTGCGGAGCAAGTCGTCGAAATCCGCATGGTCGCTGATGGGCAGGCAGTGGTCCACGCCGTAGCGGTAGACGGCCCCGCTCATCATCGCCCAGCCGCTGAGCATGATGCGGACAGGCTTCTCGAAGCGGGCGGTGAACGCGGCCCGGGCCGACTGCGGCGGCGCGACGAGCACGCCGCGCTCACGCACGTCCAGTTGCTTTGCACCGTGAAAGTCCCCGGCGGCGTATGCCCGCCTCGGCCCCAGCGGCACGCCGAGCCGCTCGTACGTGTCCGACAGCAGCCGCACCGCGCCGTGCTCCGTCACCGGCAGCCCGGCGTCCGTCAGGATGCGCACGGCCTCCTGCGCCTTGCCCAGCGCGTAGCCGTAGACGATCGGCTGTCGGCCGTCGCGCAGGGCCTGCTCGCACAGCGTCACCAGCTCGTCGGCGATTGTCCGCCACGGCGGGAAGCGGAAGTCAGGCCGGCCGAAGGTGCTCTCCATGACCAGCACGTCCGCCTCGGGCAGTTCTGCGGTGGGCGAGGTGAGGCTCGTGCGGAGTTTGTAGTCGCCGGTGTAGAGCAGCCGGCCTTCGTGCCGCTCCACGAGGGCCATGGCGCTGCCCAGCACGTGCCCGGCGGGGTAGAGCGTCAGGCGGGTGTCGGCGTCGAGGTCGAGCGGCTCGCGGTAGGCCAGGTGGTGGCACCGGCCGACGGTGATGCGGCGCTCGAACAGCTCGGCGGTCTCGCGGGTGCACCAGGCGAGGTCGTGGGGGCCCAGGTGGTCGGTGTGGCCGTGGGAGATGAAGGAGCGCGCCCGCCCGCGACGGCTGTCGAGGTAGATGTCGGTGCCGGTGATGCGAAGCCCGTCGTCCCAGGTGAGCACGGCGGAGTGTAGGCGAGCGTGTCGCAAGCTGGGCGGACTCTGCCGGCGGCAAGGTCGCAATAAGCCTTGCACCGAAAAGGATTTACCGACCTCTAACCCCCTGCCAACAGGCGCGCCGCCCGCAGGGCATTAGGTTGCCGCCTGAACAAGATTTCCTCGGGTCGCCAGATATTGCCGGCACCCCTTTCTCATGGAGTTTGAAGAAAATGCGCAGTTCCCTTCTCTCGGCCGTCGCGGCCGTCGTCGTTTCGCAGACATTCGCCTTCCAAGCCGCCGCCGACGCTTTCGACGCCCCGGCCAGCTACTACAACAACGTGGCCCCCGGCGCAACCGGCACCACGCTCAAGAGCCAGCTGCAGACCGCAATGGCGAGCGGGCACGTCCAGCGGAACTACGGCGCGTTCCGCGACATCGCCCTCTACGCCGACCGAGACCCCAACAACGCGAGCCGCATTTTGCTCGTCTACAACCGGGCGTCCGTCAATGCCGTCTGGGATTCGGGCAGCACCTGGGACCGCGAGCACGTCTGGCCGCAGTCCCGTCAGCCGGGCAGCGCCAGCAACTCCAGCACGGGCAACCTGGGCGACGCCCACGCGCTTCGCCCGGCCAATACGCCGAATCGAGCGCCCTTTCGCCTAGAACCTACGACACCAAACAGAGCAACTCACCGCCAACCTTTCGTTCGCGGCATTGACGATCACTGAGGACACCCTGAGCCGTCGAGACCACGCAAATGCCGAGCCCGTCCATGACCTTGGGCAGGTCGTCAACGCCGCGGTACACGCGGCACCCCGGC
>JBHJOM010000064.1:0-7772 GCA_050329715.1 Phycisphaerae bacterium | reverse complement strand
GGCGGCACGGCCATGGTCACGACGAACGCCCAGTTCGGTTCCGCCGGCAACGGGCGGGGCTTTCTCACGGTCAGCGGTGCCGGCTCCACGTTCACCACCGGCGGGTACCTCTCGCTGGGCGACGACATCCCCGTCGACGGCCCGGCACGCGGCGACCTGATCATCACCGCCGGCGGGCGCATCGAAACCGGGGCCAACGCCCACATCGGCCGCTACACCGGCACCACCGGCTTCGCCACCGTCGGCTCCAGTACCGCCGACGTGAGCGAGTGGGTCGTCGACGGGCAGATGACGATGGCCGGCACAGAAACGTCCGCCTCGACCGACGGCAGCGGCACGCTGAACGTTCTCACCCGCGGGCGGGTCGTCGTCGGCGACATCATCCGGGCGTGGGACCGGTCCACGATCAACCTCAACGGCGGCGAGCTGGCCATGCGCAACCTGCTGCTGACCGACACGGCCACCGCCGGGGCCCCGGCGTTCAACTTCAACACCGGCACGCTGCGGTACACCGACTCGGCCGGGAAGACCTTCGACGCCGCCGAACTGGACCGCGTCCTGGGCACCAGCCGGACGATCGGCACCGGCCGCACGCTGGCCGTGGAGAACACGATCACGCTGACCGCCCCCGCCCGCCTCAACGGCGGCACCCTTGACGTCGGCGTGCTCCCGGCCGGCAGCCGGGCCAACCTCGACTTCGACGCCGGCACCCTTAGCCTGAGGCAGCAGGCCGTGACCGTCGACGCCGGCGGGCTCTTCGGAAGCACGCTCGCGCTGGCCCCGGGGCAGCAGCTGCAGGTGGACGCGGGCATCACCGTCGCGCCGGCCGGCGTGCTGGCGGCCACCGGCACCACCCTCGGCACGGACGCCGGCATCACCAACAACGGCAACCTGGTGCTGACGGCCTCGACGGTGAATGGCCCCGTGGTTACGCCTGCCGGGTCCGCCGTGACGGTCGTCGGCGGCGTGACGTTCAACGGGCCGGTGTCGGGCGCGGGTAACTTCTTCGGCCCCGGGACGAGCACCTTCGCCGGCGGGTACGCGCCCGGCGACAGCATCGCCACGGTGCTGCACGAGGGGTCGCTCACGCTAACGGCCGGCGGCCGGCTCGAAATCGAATCCGACGGCACTTCGGCTGACCGGGTGGACGTGCTGGGCACCCTCACCGCGGCCGGCACGCTGGCCGTAAGCGGCTACGCGGGCGGCATCCCCGTGCCGGGGCAGACGTACGAGATCCTCACGCACGGCGAGCGTGTCGGCATGTTCGACGCCGTGGCGAACGAGACGGGGCGAATCGGCCTGGACCTGCAACTGCAGTACGAAGCGGATGCGGTGCTGCTGGTGGTCGATGCGCTGATCGACGGGGACGCGAATCTCGATGCCGTCGTGAACCTGGCCGACTTCAATCTTCTGGCGATCAACTTCGGGCAGAGCGGCCGCAACTGGCTGCAGGGAGACTTCAACGGCGACGGGCTGGTGAACCTGGAGGACTTCAATATTCTGGCGGTGAACTTCGGCCTCTCGGCGGTGCCGGCCGTGACATCGAGCGACTGGGACACCCTCCAGGCGGCGGCACGCGACGCGAGCGTGCCCGAGCCGGCCTCACTGGCGACCCTGGGGCTGGGGCTTGGGCTGCTGGCCCGACGCCGGCGGTGATGGCGACGATCAGGCCGCCTCGGCGAGGCGCTGTTGGCGCTGTTCCTGCCGGTGCATGCGCGCGTACGTGCCGCCGGCGGCCAGCAGTGCTTCGTGCGTCCCTGCGGCTTCGATTCGGCCGTTGAGCAGGACGTAGATCCGGTCGGCCGAGGTCACTGCGGCCAGCCGGTGGGTCACGAGTACGACCGTCCGCCCCCCGCGGATGCGCTGCAGGGAGTCGATGACGTGCCGCTCGTGCTCCGGGTCGAGGGCGCTGGTCGGCTCGTCGAGTACGAGGATCGGCGCGCGGGTCAGCAGGGCCCGGGCCACGGCCAGGCGCTGTCGTTGACCGCCGGAGAGGTTGCTGCCGCCCTCGGCCAGTCGGGTTTGCATGCCCTTGGGCAGGTCGTCGATGAACGCCGTCGCCCCGGCGAGCTCGGCGGCGTGGCGGACGTCGGCCTCGGTCGCGTCGGGCCGGCCGTAGGCGATGTTCTCGGCAACGCTCGTCGGCAGCGTGACCACGTCCTGAAGCACGACGGCCACATGGCGGCGGACGTCGGCGAGGCTGGCGTCGCGCAGGTCGATGCCGTCGAGGGTCACGCGGCCGTCGGACGGGTCGTGGAACCGCGGCAGCAGGTTCAGCAGCGTGCTCTTGCCACCGCCGGAGGGACCGACGAACGCCACGAAGCTGCCCGGCTCCACCGTGACGTCGATGCCCCGCAGCACCGGCTTGCCCGCGTCGTAGGCCATGTCCACGTCGTGCAGTTGCAGCCTGCGTGGCGACAGTGGCAGCGGCAGCGGCCGAGCAGGCTCGTGCACGACGACGTCCGCGTCGAGCACCTCGAAGATGCGCTGTGCCGCGGCCCGGCCTGATGCCAGCCCGTAGCTCAGACCTGTCACCTTGCACAGCGGGTCGAAGAGCATGCCAAGGTAGCTCAGGAACACCAGCAGCCCGCCCGGCGTGAGCGAAGGTGCGCCGCCGGCCTGGCGGCCCTGCCACACGAGGTACCCGCCGACCCCGAACACCGCCGCCGAGCCCACGCCGAACGTCAGCCCCACCACCAGCCAGTAGGCCACCTCCTGCCGGTGCACGTCGAACCATGCCCGCACGGTCGCCTGCACGCTGTCGTTGAATCGGCCGATCTCGTCCGCCTGCCGGTTGAACGCCTGCACGAGCGGCACCGACGCCAGGTTCCGCTGGATGCCACTGACGAACTGGCTCTCCACCTCGCGGGCCTGGGCACTTCGTCGCGTCAGCACGCGGCCGTACCACACGTTCGCCGCCACCAGCACCGGCACCACGCCCAGCGCCACCGCGGTGAGCAGCAGGCTTTGCAAGGCCATCACGGCGACCATGACGCCCAGCGCCCCGACCGCCACCACGAACGGGATGAGCGTGTTGAGGATCATGCCCGGCGCGTGTGCGTCTGAGATGACGCGGTAGATCGCGTCGCCGGCGTTCCGCGAGCGGTGGTAGCCCACGCTCATGGCCTGCAGCTTGGCGAACAGCTCGTGCCGCACTGCCAGCAGGCCGGCGTAGTTCACGCGGTGGCCCAGCAGCGTCTGGCAGAGCTTGAGCAGTTCCTGCAGCGCCTTGAGCAGCAAGGTGACGGCTGCCAGTGCCGCAATCTGCCCCGGCACGCCGCCGGGGACGTGCCCGAGCAGGCCGAAGGTGCTCGCGTCGCCTGCACCGGCGGCCGGGACGAGGACACGGTCGATGAGCACTGCCGTCGGCCAGGGCAGCGCCAGCGAGAGCAGCATGCCGCCGGCGATCAGCAGCACCAGCCCGAATACCGAGGCACGTACGCCGTGAAAATAGCGCAACGCGCGAACGTAGAATGCCATGTCATACCCACACGAGCCCGGGAGGCCGAACGCCCGATACCGGCACGCGCCCACGTGCCGCCGAACGCTTTGCCGGCAAAGCCGTACCGGCGCGCAAGAAGCTAAGCCGTGCCGCCGGCAGTGCAATACGACACTTTGCTCAAGTTCATCGAAGGCCGGCTCAGCGGGCGTCTGTCGTCTGGCGGACGAAGGCTGCGATCGCCGCGGGCAAGGCGGTGCCGCCGGTGTGGAAGAGGGTGTTGTGGTCCGCGCCTTCGACGGCGTAGACCGTCGCGCGGTCGCCGGCGGATTCGGCCAGGGCCAGCGGCATGCGGCTGGGGATCAGGCGGTCGCGGTCTGCGTAGCCGATGAAGACGCGCCCCGGGTACTCGGCGATGCGGCTTGTATTGTCAAAGTCGTATTTCACGAGCCACCGGACCGGCAGCAGCGGGATGAGCCGGTCGGCCATGTCCGGCAGGCTCGTGAAGGGGGTCAGCAGCACGACGCCGGGCGTGTTCTGGCGGTGGGCGATGTACATCGCCGCGGCCGCACCCAGACTCCAGCCGACGGGGACGATCGACGCCGCCTCGACGTCGGCGAGGTCGGCCACGTGCTTGTAGAAGGCGTCGGCGGCGGCGTAGATGGCGGCCTCGCTCGCCCGGCCGGTGCTCAGGCCGTAGCCCGGGTACTCCATCACGGCCACGTTCATGCCGCGGGCGGCGAACGCGCGCCCGATGAACGCGGCGTCCGCCAGCCACTGCCCGTTGCCGTAGAACATCAGGAGGGTTGGTGCGGGCGTGCTCGTGGGCCGCTTGGCCGGGATGAACAGCCCGACCACCTCGTCGCCGGCGGCGGAGATGACGGTGAACTGCACGTCGCCCGCCAACGGCCGGTGCTGGGCGTACGGCTGTCCCTGCGAACTGGCGGCGGGGAAAATGAGCTTGTCCTGACAGCCGGCGAGCAATCCCATGACGAGCCCGAGTGCCAGCAGCACCAGCAGAAACAGCCGGGCGGCCCAGCGTACGACACGTTTCATTGAAAACCCTTCGCCACGACCGCTTCTCTGCGGGTGCTTCAACGCAGGCTTTTGGCCCATTGCCGCCAGGCGACTTCGAGGCCCATGAAGTTGGTGTTGTAGTGGTCCATCAGGGCTTCTTCGGGCTCCTTGCCGGCTTTGATGTCGTTGAAGAAGGCGATGAACTTCTTCTTGTTGCCGCGGGCCAGGAACTCCACGAGGGTCCGGACGACGGCGTAGCCGCCTTCGTCGGGCCGCATGTCGGCCTCGAAGAGCCCTGCGATCGGCCGGCCGCTGCGGGCAATGTCCCCGGCCATCTGGTACGCCCAGCGGTCGCGCAGGTCGAACTGGCTGCTGGCGACCACCTCGGCGATGCCCTCGTTGAGCCAGATGGGGATGCGGGCGTTGCTCCGGTACCGCGCCACGAACGCGTGCGTGAACTCGTGCGTGAGCGTGTAGGCCCACATCCGCTCGGCGAGGCGAATGTCTCCGCCGTGCAGCCGCGCGTCCGGCTTCCACATGACCATGTGGCCAAAGCCCTGCCCCCGGTCGGCGTAGTAGCCGGCGACGTTCCCGGGGATGGGCAGCCCGTCGATCTCCTCGGCGAACCGCGTGAAGTTCCGCTGCGTGTCGAACATGAACACCGGCAACTTGCCCACGAAGATGTTCTGCGTGTGCGGCAGGTCGAACTGCTGTGCCACGGCCCGGTAGGCACCCTCGAAGTTCTTCTCCAGGAAGGCGTGCTCACGCGCGTCCCAGTCGGTGAAGAGGATGAAGTGGGCCGTCTCGATCTCCGTGAGCGTGATCTCGAACCGCTCGGCGACGCGTGCGGCCTGCTGGCGTGCGGCGGCCATCGCCTCGGCGTCCTGCTCGGGCGTGCTCAGCTCGAAGAAGGTCAACGCCCCGCCGCCGACGACGGCCGGATGGCCCGCCCCGCGTGCCCCCGGTGCGGCGGTGGGGCGGCGGAAGCCCTCGGCGGCGGCGTCGGAGAAGCCGCCGGGACGCTCCCCGGGCGGGGTCGGGGTGAGCATCTCCGGCTGCCCCGGCTGCAGCCCGCCGCCGGGCTTGCCCGACAGAATCGACCGCGCCTCCCCGGCGAGGCTGGCGTCAAGCCGCTCGGCCCGGGCCAGTGCCGCCCGCGCCTGCCGCTCCATGCCCAACTGCCACGCGAACCGCCCCAGTTCCAGCACCTGCCCGGCGTCGGTGCGGTCCGTCAGCCGCTCCTTCAGGCGAAAGGCGCTGTTGGGCACCATGTCCGCCCAGAGAATCTCACGCTCCTTGCCCACGACACGGATGCGGACCGACGTCCCGTCGTGTGCCAGCAGCGGCCCTTCGATGCGTTCGGGCGGGTTCCCGGCCAGCACGACCTCGGCGTAGATCCGCCGCTCGGACTGCACCATCGCCTGCGCCTCGCCCGGCCCGAAGCCGGGCAACAGGCCCGGCAGCAGCAAGGCCGCGAGCACGAGAAACGCCGATCCGCAGGACCGGCCGCGAGTACGCAAAACAACCTTCGTCATGCCAGACCCCTTGCAGGAACACGTGAGACGAGCGTTCGCCTTGCCGGAAGCCGGCGGACGTGCGATACAACGCCCGATGCTACGGCCGGACGGGTTCTATTCAAACGCTTTTCTTGCGGTGCTGCTCACGGCGCTCCTGCTTGTGTTTCCCGCGGCCGGGCAGGGTGTGCAGGGCGTGCAGGGCGATTCGGGTGCAGATCGCCAGCGGATGGCGGCGACACGCGCCGGCGGGCTGGCCCCCAGCCTCCCGCCGCCGGAGGACGGCTCGCGAATGAGGGTGTTTCTCATGACCGTCGCCCCCGGCCCGGCGGTGTGGGAGCGGTTCGCGCACAACACCATCGTTTACTACCTTTACGACACAGACGACCGCCCGCTCACGGTCAGTTTCAACTGGGGCGTCTTCTCCTTCGACGACGGGTTCTACTGGAACTTCGCCCGCAAGGACCTGGAGTACTACCTCGTCGCGGCGGACTTTGAAGCCGAACTGGACGGCTACATCCGCGGGCAGGGCCGCGACGTCGTCCTGCAGGAGTTGGCCCTTTCGCCCGGGCAGAAGCGCAGCCTCTTCACCGACATCCGCACGACTCTCGATACAAACCCCGCCTACGCGTACGACTACTACCTGGACAACTGCTCGACCCGCGTCCGCGACCACCTGGACCGTGCACTGGACGGCGCGCTGGCCGAGGCATGGCAGGGCACTGGCGGCGAGCCCGGGCAGACGCCCCGCCCGACGCTGAGGTTCCACACCTCCCGCAGCATGGCCGACACGCCGCTGTGGGCGCCGGTGGTCATGGCGCTTGGCCCCGTGGGCGACGAGCCGCTGGACCGCTGGGCCGAGGCGTTTTTGCCCATGCGGCTGCGGGCCTTCATGAACGACGTGAGGGTGCCGGACGCGTCGGGGGAACGCGTGCCGTTGGTGTCCCGCGAGTTGGTGCTCCACGCCGCCGGCAACTACGCCGTGCCGGGCGAGCCGCCGGTGCGGTGGCCCGGGTTTCTGCTGGCGGGCGTGGTGCTGGGCGGTGGGGTTGCGGCCGGGGCGCGGTCGGGCCGCCGGTGGCTGGTGCGTGTCGCGGCGGGTTTGGTTGCGGCGGTGGGGCTGTTGGCGGGGCTGGTGGGGGTGGTGCTGGCGTTCATGATCTTCTTCACCGGGCACTGGCCGGTGCGTTGGAACCCCAACGCCTTGCACTTTGTACCCTTTTGGCTGATTCTCGCCTGGGCGGGGGCGGGGTGGATCGGGTTCGGTCGGCTGCGACGCACGGCGCGCATCTCGGCGGGGCTGGTGGCGGGCTGTTCGCTGGCGGGCCTGCTGGCAGCGCTGGTTTTCGGGTTCGGCGACATGAACGGCCTCGTTCTGATGCTGCCGACGACGCTGGGTGTGCTCGCGGCGGTCTGGACGAAACGAACGGACAATCCAACGGCGAAGGAACTGACATGACGACGCGACGGGTGTGGAGCAGGCCGCTTCCGCGGCTGCCTGTGTTTGCTGCAGGGCTGCTTTTTGCGGGGTTGTTGCTGGGCGGCTGTGCCAACAGCCCGAACGACCAGTTGGTGCTCAAGCGGCCGCCTGTGCCGCCGCCGGTGCCTGCGCCTGCGGCCGTCCCGGCGGACGCGCGCCTGCGTGCCGAGGCGATCCGCCAGATTGCAGGCGCCCGCACGAGCGACGACGCCTCGCTCCGCGCCCAGGCCGTCGAGGCGACGGCCAGGACGCTGGGCCGGGCCGACGCCGGTGCGATCGTCGCGGCGCTGGACGACGAGGCCCCGTCGGTGCGTTTCGCCGC
>JBHJOM010000063.1:0-20549 GCA_050329715.1 Phycisphaerae bacterium | reverse complement strand
CTTCGAAGCCGGCGGCGCGGGCGGCGGCACGCCGATCCTACTGCCAGGCTTTGCACCACCGCCCTCGGCCGTAACCCCGGGCAGCATCAGCTTTACGTCCTACCCGATCTTCGGCTCCGGCGGCTCGGTCATCGTCAACGCGACCCTCGACGGCAACGTACGCGTCAAGACCTTCGCCGAGGACGGGGCACAGTCCGCTGAAATCTCCCAACTGACGCTCCTGGGCACCGGCGCGGCCCCCGTGGACGTCAACGGCCGCCTGCAGTTCCTGCCCACCGCCGATCAACTCCGCGTCACCCTCGAAGGCACCGCCGACCTGGACCTGTTCGAGGTCACCGGCAACAACATCAACAACCTCATCAACCGAACCAACGGCGAGATCCTCAACGTCTCGGCCACGACCATCGGCACGATCCGCGCCCGGAGCATCGGCGTCGAAAGCAACACACGCGGCCCGATGCCTATCGTCGCACAGGACGATTTCCTCAGCCGCTACGGCGCGACGGCAATCTACCCGTTCAACGACCAGCAGTTCGGCATCTACGCCTCGGACAGCATCGTCAGCCTCGAAGCACTCGAAGCCGTGGGCAACGTCTTCGCCGGGGGCAACATCCAGCGTGTCGAGGCCGACGCCGACGGCCGAAACGTGCCCAACGTCTTCGAGGGCATCACCGGCCCGATCGTCTCGGAAAACGGCGAGATCCGCGAAGTCCTCATCGGCGACGGGATTGCCTACAGCGGGTCGGGCAACATCGGCCGCTCCGGCATCTACGCCGCGGGCCCCATCGGCACGATCACCGGCAACCGCGTGAATGCCGACATCCGCGGCGACATCATCTCCGCCACGAGCATCGGCCAGATCGTCCTCCGGGGCGGGTCGATCATCGGTGCGGACATCCTGGTCGTCACCGGCTCGACGGGCATCGCGCCCGGCGGCGGTGCCGCGTCCGGCGTCGAGGTGGTCTTCCTCGCCGGGCAGGAGTTCATCTCCGGCACCCTCATCGTCATCCCCCCCGGAACCGTCACCGAGCCAGGCGTAAACCTCGGGCCGATCCGCATCGGCAACGGCGGCGGCATCATGGGCGCCAAGATCTCCGGCGGCGGCATCGGCCTGATCGACGTCATGGGCGGCTACGGCGTCTTCAACTCGATCATCACGAGCACCGCCGAAGGCTATGTCCAGGGCATCCGCACCGACGGGCTGGGCATCCGCAACACCCGCATCGTAGCCGGCAGCCGTATGGACTGGCTCGTCGCCGAGGGGACCGACGGCCGCCTGCTCAACACCACCAGTTTCTCCTCCACAGCACGCCCCTCGGACACCGGCGCAGTCTTCGACACCTTCACCGGCCGCGCCCTGAACTTCGACAACGACCTGAACGCCTTCCTGGGCACCTCGGCACTGGCCAACCGGACGCGAATCTCCGGCGTGACCAACCAGGGCATCATCGACAACGTTCAGGCCGTCGGCGACGGCGAACTCGGGCGGGTTCAGGCCTTCCAGATTCAAGGCCGCAGCATCCTGGACCCCAGCGACGAACTGTACCCCATGCAGTTCTCGTTCGGGGAGTCGGTCACCAGCATCCGCACGTTCGGGCCCATCACAGGCCTGCGCGTGCTGACGGGCGGCACCCGCGAGATCCTCTCCACCTCCAACATCGACAACCTCTGGTGGGAAGGCTCGGGCCTGCTACGCAACATCGAAGCGTCCGGCACCATTGAGGCCAATAGCTTCATCAACGCCAAGGGCGTCAACGGTCGGATCGAACACGTCCGCACAGGCCGGGACCTGCGCGGCACCGTCCGGGCCACCAAACGCATCGGTACCGTCAACGTCGGGCGGAACCTCGGCTCGCAGAGCCTGGAAACCAGCGGGCGGATCGACAACCTCCGCGTCGCCAACAACGTGCTTGCCGGCACCTTCGTGCGGGCCCGAACGGGCATCGGTACGCTCTTCGTCGGCGGCGACATCTCGGCAAGGGCCGCCATCCGTGCCGGTGCTTACGGAACCGTCACCGTCAACGGCGTCATCGGCGGCGACATCAGCACCATCTGACCGGCCGTCGCCTGCTGCACCCTGTAGAAACACCAACCGCCGCGGCCATTTGGCCGCGGCGGTTTTCATTCCGGCTTTGAGCACAAATCTGGCCGGCGGTCGTCTCTTCCTGACCCCTTCGTCACGGCGTGCCACGCCAGGCGTCCCGAAGTTCCGAAACTGGCAGGTCGATCGCTTCGCCCGGAAACGCCGCCTCGAACCGTCCGCCGGTCGTCACCTCGCCCAGCCGCTCGACCCTGGCACCCGAACGCCCGCCGGCCTGCTCGGCCGGCCCGACGTCGTGCTCGGCCAGTTCGAGCAAATAGCCCGTCAGCCCTTCAGCGAAACACGCCTCCAGTTCGCAGCGGAGCGTCAGCTTCAGCCCTAGGTCGGCGGCGATGGCCATCTCGGCCGCGGCCACCAGCAGGCCGCCGTCGGAGACGTCGTGCGCCGCACGAACCTTCCCGGCGTCGATAAGCCCTGCCACGAACGCGTGCACGCCGCAGCGGGCCTCGAGTGTCGGCTCGGCGTCCGCCGGGGAGACGAACACCAGCGGGTTGCCCCCCCGCTTCAGGTCCATGGTGACGCACCGCCGCACGTCCGGCAGCACCCCGATCGTGCTGATCAGCAGCGTGCGCGGGATGCGAATCACCCGGCCGGTGCTCTGGTCGGTGTACTGGTTGTGCAGGCTGTCTTTGCCGCTGATGAAGGGGATGCCCAGCACCAGCGAGTAATCCCGACACGCCTCGCACGCCCGTACGAGTGTGCCCATCGTCTCCGGGTCGTCGCAACTGGGCCAGCAGAAGTTGTCGAGCATGGCCATGTTCTCGAGCCGCCCGCCGACACAGACGGCATTGCGGACCGCCTCGTCGATGCTGGCAATGGCCATCGCATACGGGTCTTCGATGTACGGCGCCATGCCGCAGGCGATGGCGACGCCCTTGTCGCTCGCCAGCTTCGGGCGGATCACGGCCGCGTCGCTCGGCCCGAGCTGCATCGGCCCGATCAGCGGCTTGATGACGCTGCCCCCCTGCACCTCGTGGTCGTACTGACGGATAATGCGATGCTTGCTGGCGACGTTGGGGGCGACCAGGGCGGACAACAATGTGGCATGGGCGTCTCGCCCATGTTCGGCCGAAGGCCGATCGGCGGGGCTCCGCCCCGACACGGGCGAGACGCCCGTGCCACCTACAATTGCCCGTCGCTCGGGCATCGGGATGCCGTTGTGCAGGAAGTCCATGCTCATGCGGGCGACTTCGTTGCCGCGGTAGTGAAGGACGAGTTCCTGGTTCTCCGTGCCGAAGGTGCCGATGGCCGTGGCTTCGACGTCCTCCTGCTTCGCCAACGCAATCAGCTCGTCGAGCTTCTCCGGCGGCACGGAGAGGACCATGCGTTCCTGCGCCTCGGAGATCCAGATCTCGTCGTACCGCAGCCCGGCGTACTTCAGCGGCACCTTGGAAAGCTCCACGAACGCCCCGATCGTCTCCCCCATCTCGCCGACGGCAGAACTCAACCCGCCAGCGCCGCAGTCGGTCACTGCGGTGAACAGCTTGCGGTCGCGGGCGGCGATGATGACGTCGGCGACCTTCTTCTCGGTGATGGCGTTGCCGATCTGCACGGCGTGGGAGAATTCATCGGCGTGCTGGTCGGTCAGCTCGGCGGAGCTGAACGTCGCGCCGTGGATGCCGTCGCGCCCGGTCCGGCCGCCCATGACCACGACCGCATCGCCCGGCCGGGCGGCCTTGTCGATGGCCCAACGCGGCATGATCCCCACGCACCCGGCGAAGACCAGCGGGTTGCCGACGTAGTCGTCGTCGAAGTAAACCGCCCCGTTCACCGTCGGGATGCCCATGCGGTTGCCGTAGTCCCGCACGCCGGCGACGACCTGGCTTAGCACCCGCGCCGGGGCGATCACACCCGCGGGCAGGTCGGTTTTGTCCAGCGGCGCGACGCAGAAGACGTCGGTATTGGCGACGGGCTTGGCCCCCAGGCCGGTGCCCAGGATGTCGCGAATCACGCCGCCGATGCCCGTGGCCGCCCCGCCGTACGGCTCGATGGCCGACGGGGGGTTGTGCGTCTCGACCTTGAAGCAGACGGCGTCCTCGTCATCGAACGCAATGACGCCGGCGTTGTCCTTGAACACAGAAAGAGGAAGGCACGAAGGCACGGAGGCACGAAGGCACGAAGGGTCTTCGTCCGGGGCATCGCTGCCCTGTGGCGAGTCTTCCCCTTCGTGCCTTCGTGCATTCGTGCCTTCGTGCCTCTCAATGAGCGTTTTCGTCGCGCCGAAGATCGTCTCCTTGATCAGGTTGCCGTACCGCCGCAGGACAGTGCCCTGCTCGTCCACCACCTCCACCGCGCTCTTGAGGGTCTTGTGGACGCAGTGCTCGCTCCAGGTCTGGGCGAGGGTTTCCAGTTCGCAGTCGGTCGGTTCACGGCCCAGTTGCTTGTAGTAGATTTGCACCACACGCATCTCGGGCACGGAGAGGAACAGGTGCCCTTCGCGGCTGAGCTTCTTCAGGCCGGCCTCGTCCAGGTCGCGGATGGGCACGTACCGCAGGCTGAACGGCGCCTCGGCCGGCACCTCGAACCGCTCGGGCACCCACGCCGCGAAGGTCACGTTCTCGATCACGCCGTTGGCCAGCAGCTTCCGGGCGACCTCGTGCAGGGTCTGGGGCGGCAATGTGCTCGCGATGTGGTACGCCCGGCCGGTGCGGGCTTCGCGCACCTGCAGGCCGGCGTCGACCATCGCCTGCACCGTGCTGGCGGCGACGGGGTCCATCACGCCGGGCTTCAAGTGCACCTCGATACGACTCGTACCGGGCTCCTGGTCGCCTTGCGTCACCCGTGTCACCTGCTCGACGATCGGGTCGGCCAGAAGCTTCCCTGCGACGGCGTCGACGGTCTTCGCGTCGTCGGGCGAGTCGATGAGGAAGATGCGCCCGAACCTGACGGCCGGGGCATCAATGCCCAGACCAAGGATCTGCTGGCGGACGGCCTCGCCGACCGGATCTGCACCGGCGACACCGGTTCGCGCCGGCTGTTGTGGCATCACGTCGAAGCGGTGAATCATGGCCCAGAGTGTACGCGAGTCGGCCGCGTTGTCTCACGCCGGCGGCGTACCTATCGTTGGCGGCACCAAGGAACTGAAAAATGCCAAAACCCGTAACCAGCCGTCCGCCCATTCTCATTGTCGCCGGTACAAACCGCCCCGGCTCCAACGCCCTTCGCGTCGCCCGCATCCTGAAGGCGAAGTACGACGCCCTCAGCGTCCCGGCGGACGTCTACCCGCTGACGGACCTGCCGGCGGCATTGTTCGCCCCCTCCGCCTACGCAGAGAAGCCGCGCGAGTTCCTGCCCGTACAGCAACGCGTGCTCGACGCCGCGGGGGTTCACCTGGTCGTGCCAGAGTACAACGGCGGCTTCCCCGGGGTGCTCAAGTACTTCATCGACATGCTCAAGTTCCCCGAAAGCTTTGAGGGCAAGCCCGTCGCATTCGTCGGCGAGGCGGCCGGGCAGTTCGGCGCGCTTCGGGCCGTCGAGCAACTCCAGCAGGTGTTCGCCTACCGCAACGCCTACCTGCTCCCGCAGCGGGTCTTCATGCCGGGCATCCAGAGCCTCCTGAGCGAGGACGGCACGAAGGTCACAAACGAAGCGATCGACGGCAAACTTACCGAGCAGGTCGCGGCCTTCGCCGACTTTGTTCGACGCCTGTCGGCATGACCACCCACCTGAGGCCCGACGTCAGACTTCCATGATCTCGGCCGTCTTGCGGTCGATCATCTCGTCCGCCTTGGCTTCGTACTGCTTGAGCAGTTCCTGAACCTGCTCCTTGCCCTTGGCGGCGTCGTCCTCTCCGATGTCACCGGCTTTCTGCTCCGCTTCGAGCGCCTTGTTGGCGTCGCGGCGCTGGTTGCGCATCTGTACCTTGGTGCGCTCGGCCAACTCCTTGCACTGGCCGATCATCTGCTTGCGCCGCTCCTGGCTCATCGCCGGGACGTTCAAGCGGATCTGCTTGCCGTCCGACTGCGGACTCATGCCCAGCTTGCTCTCGTTGATCCCTTTCTCGATGGTCTTCAGGTCGCCCGGTGAGTAGGGCTTGATGACGATCTGCGTCGCCTCGGGGACCGAAATACTGGCGATCTGCCGCAACTCGGTCGGGGCACCGAAGTAGTCCACCCTGAGGTTCTCGACCAGGGCCGGCGTGGCCCGCCCGCTACGGATGCCGCGGAGTTCGCCGGCCAGGTGCTCGTTGCTCTTCTCGTAGCTGTCTTCCAGCTCCAGCAGTATGTCATCGACAGGCATGGCTCTTCCTTTCACTCGGTTCGGTGCCGTCGGCAGTCGCCCGGCTGAGTCCACGACCGGCAGGCGGCCGGCAGGCGGGCATGAGCCGAGGTGCTAAGGCGAAATCGTCGTCCCGATCGACTCGCCGCGGAGCACCCGGGCGACGGCGTCGGGGTGGTTCATGTTGAAGACGACCAACGGCAGCCGCTGCCGCTTGGCCATCGCGAAGGCTTCCAGGTCCATCACTTCCAACTCGCGGGCGATGACCTCTTCGTACGTGATGGTTTCGTACTTCGTGGCCGTCGGGTCGCGCTTCGGGTCGGCGGTGTAGATGCCGTCGACCTTCGTCGCCTTCAGCAGCACGTCCGCCTGGATTTCCGTCGCGCGGAGCGTGGCGCAGGTGTCGGTCGTGAAATACGGGTTGCCCGTCCCGGCGACCATGATGATGGCCCGGCCCTTCTCCAGGTGGCGGATCGCCCGCCGGCGGATGAACGGCTCGCAGACGGCGTTCATCGGCAGCGCGCTCATCACGCGGGTCGGCTGGCCGAGCTTTTCCATCGTCTCCTGCAGCGCCAGCCCGTTGAGCACCGTGGCGAGCATGCCCATGTAGTCCGCGGTGGCGCGGGGGATGTGCCCCTCGGCGGAGAACGTCTTGCCGCGAATGAAGTTCCCGCCGCCGACGACCACGGCCAGCTGGATCCCCAGCCCGGCGACGTGAACGCACTGGGCTGCGATGCGCTCCAGGTCCTCCGGCTCGATGCCGCTCCCGCCGACGCCGGAGAAACCCTCGCCGCTGATTTTCAGCAGCACGCGTTTGTAACGAAGGGCAGAGCCGGTGGCGGGTTCATCGGGCATGGCGGCGGTGAGTGTAGCCGGTGCGGCCCGGGGGACAAAGAGCACCGGTCCCGGCACGGGGCTGACGCCGTGGTGGCCCTGACGGCCCGAACGCCCGATACTGGTTTCATGGCCATCCTTCTGGGTTATCGCGGCAGCGGCAAGACGACCACCGGCCGCATCCTCGCCGACCGCCTCTGGACCGATTTTCTCGACACCGACGCCATGGTCGTCAAAGCCGCCGGGCGGAGCATCGCGGAGATCTTTGAGGCCGACGGCGAGGCCGCCTTCCGCGAGCTCGAAGCCGCCGCCGTTGCCGAGGCGGTGCAGCGGGAGGGTGCCGTCATCGCCCTGGGCGGCGGGGCCGTGCTGGCCGAGGGCAACCGGGCGCAGTTGACGGCCTCGGGTCATAGCCGCGTCTACCTGAAGTGCGACCCGGCGGAGTTGCACCGGCGCATCCAGGCGGACCCGGCCACCGCTGCCAGCCGGCCCGCCCTGACGGCGGCGGGCGGCGGCCTCGAGGAAATCACCGCGTTGCTGGCCGAGCGCGAACCGCTTTACCGCGCCGTGAAGACCGCCGAGCTGGACGTCAGCCGCCTGTCCGTCGAGGAGGCGGCGACGTACCTCGGCAAGATGATTTGACCGCCGCCCCGGCCTGCCTCGCGCCAAAGCCCCGCCCATGCCCGACTACCTCATCGCCATCTTCGTCTTCGCCCTGGGGGCCTGCGTCGGCAGTTTCCTGAACGTGGTCGTCTACCGCCTGCCGCGCGTGGAGGAGCCGGAGGGGACGGGCGTCTTCGGGTCGCTGGTATTGTCGCTGCGTGCCCTGTCGAGTCCGCCGAGCACCTGCCCCGGCTGCGGGCACCGGCTGGCGTGGTTCGACAACGTCCCGGTCTTCGGCTGGCTGCTGCTGCGCGGCAAGTGCCGGTACTGCCGCAAGCCGATCAGCGTGCGGTACCCGATCGTCGAGGCGTTCACGGGGCTGCTCTTTGTGTTTTACTACGTCGCCATATTCATGTGGCAGCTCGGCCCGCAACTGGAGGCGGTGCAGACGCTCACGGCCGACGGGACTGTCGTGGCCGTCGTTCCGCCTCTGGAGATCGCCCGGCACTGGCTGATGTTCCTGATCGTGCTCTACCTGCTGGGCAGCCTCGTCGCGGCGAGCCTGATCGACGCGGAGTTGTTCATCATTCCGCTGTGGATCTGCTGGCTGATGGCGCTGGCCGGCCTGTTCGGCAACGCCGCGGCCGTGCCGCTGGAGCAGCCGGGGGCGATGCTCGGCGTGCCGTGGACGGCCGGGCTGGCCCTGGGCGGGCTGGCGGGGTTGATGCTGTCGCTGGTTCTGGTGGCGTTGCGCATCATGCCGCGTAGTTTCGAGGAAGGCGAGCCGGTGCTGGAGGTATACCGCCAGGCCGCCGAGGCCGAGGCCGCCGGGCGTGCCGCCGCGGTCGCGGCGGGCTCCGCCGTCGACGCCGCCGACCTTCCGCCGGAGCTTCAGCCGCCGATGCCCCCGGCCGTGCTCCGACTGGAGATGCTCAAGGAGCTTGCCTTCCTGGCGTTGCCGCTGCTGCTGGCGGGCGTGGGCTTCTGGCTGGCCCGCGGCCCGGCGGCCGGGGTGTTCGACAGCCTCATGCAGCAGCAAGTGTTGAGCGGGCTCGTTGGCTCGCTCTTCGGCGGGCTCGTGGGCGGGTTCGTGGTGTGGGCGGTGCGGGTGCTGGGGTCTCTGGCGTTCGGCAAGGAGGCGATGGGCATGGGCGACGTGCACCTGATGCTCGGCGTCGGCTGCCTCATCGGGGCGGGGCCGAGTACGGCTGCGTTCTTCATCGCGCCGTTCTTCGGCATCCTCTGGGGCGGGTACCTGTTCCTGAGTCGGCGTCAGCGGGAGTTGCCCTACGGGCCGTTCCTGGCCGCGGCTTCGGCGGGCGTGGTGCTCGTCTACCCGTGGATCGAGGCCTACTTCGCCGAGCCGCTCATGTTCCTCTTCGGCCTGTAGCTTGCCTACGCGGCGGCGCGTCGGTCGGTGCCGGTGCCGTCGGCGGCCATCATGTGCCAACAGCTCTGGATCAGCGCGTTGCGATCAATCGGTTTGCTCAGGTAAGCGTCGCAGCCGGCCTCGACACAACGGGCGCGGTCCTCGGCCATGGCGTGCGCCGTGATCGCCAGGATCGGCACCTTCGAGCCACGCTCGCGGAGCGTTCGGGTAAGTGTGTACCCGTCCATCACGGGCATCTGCATGTCGCTCAGCAGCAGGTCAAAGCCCTGGCCCGCGGCGGCGGCGGCGTCGAAACGCTCCAGCGCTTCCTGCCCGTTGTCAGCAATCTCCACGAACGCACCCGCCTTGCGAAGGTGGTAGGCGATCAGCCGCTGGTTGTCCGGGCCGTCCTCGGCCACGAGGATGCGGCCCGCCAGCTTCGGCAAACTCGCCGGCGGCTTCATCTGCTTGAGCATGCGCGCTGGCGAAAAGTCCAACGCGTTCACGAGGACGGCTCCCGGCACGGGCTCGAGCGGCAACCGCAGGACGAAACTCGAACCTTTACCCGGTGCGGTGCTCGCCAGTTGCACGTCGCCGCCCATCAGCCCTGCCAGTCGCCGGCAAATGGTCAGGCCGAGCCCCGTCCCCCCGTGTTGCCGCGTGATGGACGCGTCCACCTGCACGAACGGCATGAAGAGCGTCGCTGCCTGCTCCGGCGTCATACCGGGGCCCGTGTCGGTCACCCGGAATTCGATCGTCGCGCCCTCCGTCGCGCCCTCCGTCGCGCCCTCGGCCGGGTCGCATACACGCAGGTGCAGTTGCACGCGCCCTGCTTCTGTGAACTTCGTGGCGTTGCCCAGCAGGTTCATCAGGATCTGGCGGAGGCGCGTCGGGTCGATGAGTACGCGGTCGGGTATGGGCGTCAGCAGGCGGGTTTCCAGTTGTACGCCCTTGCCCGCGGCCCGCGGCCGCATGAGGGCCTCCACCTCGTGCACGAGGCGAATCAGGTCGGTGTCGACGCGTTCGACTGTCATCTTGCCGGCCTCGATCTTCGAGACGTCCAGAATGTCGTTGATGACCGTCAGCAAGTGCTCGCCGGCGGCGCGGACGGTGTCGATCGTCCTGATGACCTGCGGCCTGGCATTCTCCAGCAGGCTCTCTTCCCGCAGAATCTGCGTGTAGCCCATGATCGCCGTGAGCGGCGTGCGAATCTCATGGCTCATGTTCGCCAGGAACTCACTCTTGACGTGGTTGGCCGCCTCGGCCTGCGTGCGGGCCTGATGCAGGGCGGTGATGTCGCTGCGAATGGCGAAAAACCCGCGGAGCCTGCCCGTGTCGTCGTCGTACAGCGGGGCGACTGTCGAGTCCAGCCAGTGCTCCGTGCCGTCCTTGGCGCGGTTACAGACTTCGCCGTGCCAGCAACCGCCCGCGGTGCAGGTTCTGTATAACTCCGCCCACATCGACGCGGGATGCCTGCCCGAGTTCAGGATGCGATGGTTCTTCCCGATCAGTTCCTCACGCGTGTACCCGCTGATGCGACAGAAGGCGTCGTTCACCTGAAGGATCGTCCCGTCGGCGTCGGTCTCCGTGACGATCGCGTGGCGATCCACCATTTTGCGGTACACGTCCAGGTAGGCCGTCGTCTCGCGGAGTTCCAGCTCAGAGGCCTTTCGCTCGCTGACGTCATAGATCGTCCCGACGATGCGCAGCGGCCTGCCCTGCTCGTCGCGACGCACCACCATCCCGCGGGCCAGCACCCAGGCATATTTGCCGTCGGCCCGGCGTATGCGGTGCTCACAGCTGTACACGTTGGCATGCCCGTCGAGGTGGCCCTTCAAGGCGGCCTGTGCGGCGGGCAGGTCGTCGGGGTGCACGCGGTCGGCCCAGTCGGCCAGCGTGCGGCCGACCTCGTGCGGCTCGTAGCCGAGCATCCGCTTCCAGAGCGGCGAGAAGACGATCTCTTCGGTCGTCAGGTCCCAGTCCCAGACGCCCTGCCCCGCACCTTCCAGCGCGAAGCTCCAGCGTTCCTCGCCGATGCGTAACGCCTCCTCACGCTCCTTCTGCTGCGTGATGTCCGATTCGATGGCAACGAAACCTGTGAGAACGCCCTTTTCGTCGTGGATCGGCTGAATATCTATGTCCAGCCAGTAGTCTTTGCCGTGCTTGCCGCGGTTGCGAAGCTCGCAGCGAATCGGCTGCTGCTCGTCCAGCGCTTCACGTAGCCTCCGGACCGTTTGCATGTCCGTCTGTTCGAACTGAAGCAAACTCCCCGGCGAGCGCCCGATGACCTCTTCTGCCGTGTACCCGGTGATACGCGTGAACCCGTTGTTCACCCAGACGATCCGCCGACTCACATCCGTCAGCACGACGGCGTTGGTGGTCCGCTCGGCGACAAGGGCCAGGCGGCGCAGGTCGTTGGTCATGGTCCGGGCCAGCTTCACGGCTCGCCCGTGGCTCTTGCCCAGCGAGTTGACGATCCCGGCCATCACCCCTGTCAGCAGGAGCCCCCCGATACCGTTCGACCATAGCCCGGTTCGGTCTGCAAAGACGAAGCTCGGGGACTCACTCGCGACGAGCGTCCACGTTCGGCCGCCGAAGTCCAGCGGGCGGTAGTCGACGAACGTATGGCCGGCGCAATCGTGGTTCGTCTCGGCACCGGCCGCGTGACGTGCGCCCTCTTCGCCCTGGTACAGGACGGTCTCGGCGGCGCGACTCTCCCCGTCATACACCTCGACGAAGACCTCGCCGCCGACCTCGTCGCCGATGCGGTCGAGCAGCCGCGGCCCGACGATCGGCATGTAGACCCAGCCGATGCAGGCGGCCTCCCGCTCCACTGCGTTCGTCAGCGGCATGCTCGAACGGTAAACCGGCTCGAGCAAGAGAAACCCTGGCTCCTTCATCTCGTCCTGCACCAGCGGGATGATGCCCGTCAAAGCGACCTCGCCGCTCAGCAACGCACGCTCGGCCGCGGCACGGCGTACCGGCTCGACGCCGATCTCAAGCCCGCGTGCCGGGCCGTTCTCGGCCAGCGGCTCGATGTACTGGATAATCATCCGGCCGTCCGTCGCGGCACCGGCCAGCGGGCCGGCGTTCGGCGGAAGGCTCAGTCGGAAGTCCGGCCCGGTGTCGATCCGCGCGCGGGCAAGAAACGCCTCAATGGCCTCGGGCTCGTCCGGCACGTAGCGGATAAAGCCAATGCCCAGAGCACCCGGCACCTGCTGACTGAGCCCCGACGCTTCGATGGTCCGTGCGAAGATCTCCCGATTGAGGTGCTCGTCGCCGATGAAGACGCCGTGCGCGCCGATAAGTGCCAGTTCGTAATGCAGCACCCGCCGCGTGATTTCCTGATGCACCTGCTCGACGTATCGCGTGAAGCGCTCCTCGTCCTGTCGGCGGAGCATCTGCGCGTGCATCGCCGTGGCGAGCGTTGTGAGCGTCAGCCCGAACAGAATTGTCGCGACCACGGCGAACGCAGAAGCGCTCAACCGACCTCCCAACAGACGCAGCGAAGCCCATCGCGGGAGGTTGGAATCCTCAGCCTGACTCACCAGATAGCCTTTCGTTCGTCACCTCGCCGACAAGGCAACACGTATTGCTGTACATCGGAAGAATGGTGGCATGGCATCACTTTCTCGGCGTGTACCTCACCGGTTGTACCGGCGCGGCACCGCCGGATAGCATTCGGCCATGCAAGGCAAAGCCGCAGGGCGTCTGGCAGTTGTCCTTGGACTGAGTTTGGGCCTTTTCCCGCCGACGGTTCCGGCGGCGGAGCCCTCTGAGCCGGCAACACGCCCGGCGGACGGGCCGGGCGACTCGCCGGGCTACCACCTGGCCGGCTTCGCCGTGCTCCCGGCGGATACCTTCGCCGACGGACCCGTCAGCGGGCAGTTCATCGGCCCCGGCCCCTTCAACGGCCGGACGCCGCCGTTCAACAGCCAGCCCGTGCAGGGGTTCAGCAGCATCATCCGCGGCGACGCCCCCGGTGAGTTCCTGGCGCTATCGGACAACGGCTACGGGTCCAGGAAAAACTCGGCCGACTACCTGCTCCGCGTCTACCGCGTCCGCCCCGACTTCAAGACGGCCGACGGCGGCACCGGCAAAGGCACCGGCACCGGCACCGGCAAAGGTACGGGCGAGGTGATCTGGGAGGTCGCCTTCACACTCAGCGACCCGAACAGGCAGATCCCCTGGCCGATCGTCGCCGACGGCGAGACGTACCCCGACAGCGACGTGCCCGTGCCGGACGAGGTGCGGGAAAAGCGCCTGCTGACCGGGGCGGACCTGGACTTGGAGAGTTTCGTGCGGCTGCCGGACGGGACGTTCTGGATCGGGGATGAGTTTGGGCCCTTCCTGGTGCACGTGGACGGGCAGGGGCGGCTGCTTCGGCCGCCGGTCGAGCTGCCGGGCGAGGGGATGTGGTCGCCGGATCACCCTACGAAGCCGGCCGAGCAGGCAAAAATCCCGCGAACTGGGGGCTTAGAGTCAATGGTCCTCGTGCCTGGCACGCGTGGCACCGTTCAAGATTACGACATGCTTTTCGGCATCCTTGAGAGACCGATCGCCGAGACCGACGAAGCGGCCCTGGCCTCCTGGCAAATGAAGACCGATGACCCCGATTCGATCCTGCTTACGGCACCGTCGCCGTTCGGGCCGTGGTATCGCGGAACGGGCGTTGTCGGTGGTGCCGAGCTCCTCGGTATCGAACGTGTTGCAGGAGGAGACCGCTGGCCTGCAGGCCGAGAGAGCCACTTTGCCATTCTCGAGAGAGACTCCAAAGAGGGCGAGGCGGCCGAACACAAGCAGATCGCGTTCGCGACATTGAGGCAGATTGATCGAGTATTACCCGGCGGGACCCAGCTTCGCCGGACCGGCTCGATCGACCTCCTGGCCATACCCGACCCCCACGACCTCGACGGCGACGGACAGAACACCTTCCGCTTCCCCTTCGTCACCATCGAGAGCATCTGCCTCGTGGACGACCGCACGCTGCTGGTCGCCAACGACAACAACTACCCCTTCAGCACCGGCCGGGACCCGAACGACGCGGACCACACGGAGTTCATCCTGATTCGGTTCGATAAGCCGCTGGCCGAAGTGGCCGCGGACCGGTAAACGGGCCACGGCGCGGGGGCGTCGCCGTCGCCAGCTACTTCTACGGTTCCATGTGTGAAGTGGAAGACGTACAACGGCACGAGGCCCCGTGAACGTTTTTGACGTGGCGCGGGCGTGAGGTACTCTTGCACGTTCCCTCCTGTGGAGGGGCGAAGCAGTCGCTGTTTATTGCCTAAAACCCCAATCGGAGGGATGCCCTCGTGACGAAGCGCGTTGTTAAGGCCGAGTCGGCCCGTCGTGGATTCCTTGTTCGTGCGGCCATCGAGAGCCTCGAGGCCCGCCGCCTCCTGGCCGCCCCGACGCTCGATCCCATCGCCGACATCACCGTGCCGGTCGGCAAGACCTACCAGTTGCCGGTCAGCGCGAACGACGCCGACGGCGACACGCTCAGCTACACCGTCACGCGGAGCAACGGCAACATCGTGCCGGTCGTCCGTGACGACGACACCTGGCTGGAGATGAACGTCGCCGGCTTCGGCACGATGGAGTTCCTGCTGTATGACACGGTCACGCCGGAAACCGTCGCCCGCATGGCCAGCCTCGCCAGGAGCGGGTACTTCGACGGGGTTCTCTTCCACCGTGCGATCAACAACTTCGTCATCCAGGCGGGCGAGTACACCAGTACCGCCTTTGACCAGCGGCTAGCTTACGAGTTCAGCGACGAGTTCAGCCGCGACGTCGTATTCACCGGCGACGGGCAGTTGGCCATGGCCAACAGGCAGTACGACACCAACGGCAGCCAGTTTTTCATCACCGAAGGCCCCCAGCGGTTCCTGGACTTTAACCACACCATCTGGGGCCAGCTCGTCAACGGCTTCGGCGTTCGCAATGCCATCTCGGACGTCCCGACGACAACGACCAACGGCTTTTCCAACGTCCCGTCGAGCAACGTCGTCATCACTTCGGCGAATATCGTCGAGAACAACTCCGACGCCGTCATCCAGATTCGTGCACGAACCGTCGGCACCACCCAGGTCACCGTTCAGGTGGACGACGGCCAGGGCGGCACGGCACAGCGTGTGTTTAACGTCAACGTCGTCGCAGACGCGGTCGAGTCCAACGTCCCCCCGGCACTGGGTAAGCTCGAGCCTTCCTACACCACCGGCGTCAATACGACGCTGGAGATTCCCGTCACCGCCGTTGACGTCGAGAACGATGCGCTTGAGTACGTCGCCCGCCTCGTCAGCCCCATCAACGGCCAGCAGTACAACCTGCCGATCGTCAACGGCGCCGTCGTCTTCAACCCGGGGGACACCACCCCCACCACCACCGACGCCGGCGGCGTCAACAGTGGCCTGAACGGGCAGCTCGTCGGCTACACCGGCCCGGTCCAGGTCCTCATCGGCGTCCGACAGGCCAACACCGGCCAGGTCTTCATCGACAACAACCGCTACGGCAGCACCCGCGACGGCACCAGCTTCCCCTTCGGCTACGACCTGCAAATGATCTCCGTCGGCGTAGGCGAAGCCCCCGGTTCCGCCCTCCGCGGGGCGCTCTACGGTGAGACCCTCTACGTCCCCTTCGTCGACGGTGACCGCAGGCGCAGCGTCGAGGACTGGACCGCAACCATCACCTGGGGCGACGGCACGCAATCGCAAGGCGAGATCATCCGGAACGTGGACAACACGTTCGCCGTGCTCGCCACCCACGACTACACCGGCCGGGCCGACGGCCAGCCACTCGACATCCGCGTCGAGATCGTCGGCAACAATGGCTACATCATCCGGACGGGCGGCACCGCCCAGCCCGTGCCCCGCGCCAGCTACAACCGCGCCGCAGGCCGGCTGGACATCTGGGGCACCTTCGCCGACGACGTGGTCGGCATGTCAGGCCGGCCCGGCAACATCCTCCGCACCAACGTCAACGGCATCATCGACGTCTGGGACCTGGGTGCCATCACGCAGGTTCGCGTCTTCGGCTTTGAAGGGAACGACAACCTCTCCCTCGGCGGCGGCGTGCCGGGCGCGACCATGTACGGCGGCCCTGGCGACGACAGCCTCTACGGTGGCAACGGTGGCGACACCATGATCGGCGGCCTCGGCAACGATTACCTCTTCGGCTCCACCGGCAACGACCTGATGTACGGGAACAGCGAGAACCTCTTCGACACCAGCACCGGCCGAAACACGCTCGACGGCGGCGCCGGTAACGACATCCTCGTCGGCGGCGCGGGCAATGACTTCCTCTTCGGCGGCGAGGGCAACGACAGCCTCTTCGGGGGCGCCGGCAACGACACCCTCGGCGGCGGCCCGGGTGACGACCTCCTCCTGGGCGACAACGTCGAGGGCCCCTACGGCAACGACATCCTGCTGGGTGACGCCGGCAACGACCGACTCTACGGCTACGGCGGCAATGACACCCTCTACGGCGGCACGGGTAACGACATCCTGGACGGCGGCGACGGCGATGACCTCTTCCCCGACGCCGGTGCCGGCGACACCGTCCTCAACAACCCTTAGGCCAACACGGGTAGCCGACCGCCTGGTCACATAGTTAGTCGCAGGCCGAAGGCCGCGCTCTTCCCCCCGGGAAAGCGCGGCCTTTGGCATTCGGCTTGTTGGTGAGCGGACCGCCCCTACGCCGCCGCCGAGCTGCTCGCGGCCATGCTGCACATCGTCCGCGCCACGTCCGTCAGGGAGACGATTTTCTCGGCCGCGTTCATCCTGATGGCTTCCATCGGCATGCCGAAGACCACGCAGCTGGCCTCGTCCTGAGCGAGGGTGCGTGCCCCGGCCTTGCGCATCTCCAGCAGCCCGGCCGCACCGTCGGCACCCATGCCGGTGAGCACCGCGCCAATCGCATTGGCCCCGGCCACCTGGGCGACGCTCTTGAACAGCACGTCCACCGCCGGCTTCTGGTGGTGCACCTGCGGCCCGTCGATGATCTCCACGTAGTACCGCGCACCGCTTCGCCGAAGCACCATGTGCCAACCGCCCGGCGCCAACAGCACGCGGCCGGGGAAGACGCTGTCGCCGGACTTGGCTTCGCACACCTCCACCTTGCACTCGCGGTTGAGCCGGTCCGCGAAGCTCTTGGTGAAGTTGGCCGGCATGTGCTGCACGATGACGGTGCCCGGTGCGTTGACCGGGAAGCGGGTGATAACCTCCGTCAGCGCCTGCACGCCGCCGGTGCTGGCACCGATGGCGAAGATCTTGTCGGTGGTCTCGGCCATGGCGCTGATGGCCGGCTCCGTGGAGACGGCCCGCGCCACGGGCTTGCTCCGCGCCGCCATTTTCACCGTCCGGACGAGTTGCTCGCCCAGCGCGTCGACGCTGAAGGACCCGTGTGGCTTGGAGACGACGTCGATAGCGCCGGCCTCCAGCGCGGCGATGGCCGTCTTGCTCCCCTTGGGCGTCAGGCTCGAAAGCACGATCGTCGGCAGCGGGTGCGCACGCATGAGGGCGCGCAGAAACGTGATGCCGTCCATCCGGGGCATTTCAACGTCGAGCGTGAGCACGTCCGGCTTGAGCGTTGCGATCTTTTCGCGTGCGATGAACGGGTCCGGGGCGGCACCGACGACCTCAATGCCAGCGTCCTTGCTCAGCTCCCGCGTCAGGATCTGCCGCACCACGGCCGAGTCGTCCACGATGAGCACTTTGATCGGCATTGAATTGTCCTTTCACTTCCCGCCCGGCGTGGCGGTTACACCCGCACGTCGCGTCCGGCGTGCTTCACGAATTGCACGCACCGCATTGACACGACGGCCCCTTGACCCGAGACGGCCCAAGCTAGGCCGCGGCGGCCGACTTCGTCGCAACGATCGAGAGCCGCACCGCGATCACGTGCCCCTCACAGAACAACACGGCCGCCCCTCGCCCCTGCGTGAACCCTTCCCACTTCTGCTCCACGTCGAACGCCTCC
Organism: Phycisphaerae bacterium; assembly: GCA_050329715.1. Classification (GTDB taxonomy): domain Bacteria; phylum Planctomycetota; class Phycisphaerae; order Tepidisphaerales; family Tepidisphaeraceae; genus DAIOTR01. The sequence goes on along the minus strand of JBHJOM010000063.1, from coordinate 2,451 downwards.
ATGGCCGGAAGCGCGAGCGAGAAGATCTGCGAAGGCGTATCGGCGACATGCGGCATCATCGCGCCCACCGTCACGTTCAGCAGTTCGCACAACGCGTCGTCGGCGGCTTGAAGGGCCTGCTCGTCGGCAGGGGCACAGCCGAGCACGTTGCCGGCCAGCTCACGGCAGAAAGACTTGGGACAAACGATCTCCATCGTGCCGCTGTAGGGCCCCTTGAAGCTGATGCGCCCGTGAACGCACTCGCCCGACGGCCTGCTGAGCGGCTCGGCCGGGTCGGCGGGCATGAACGCCATCAGGTCCAGGCTGTTGACGAACGTCTCGACGAATGCCGCGTGTTTCGCGGCCAATGGGTCGTTTTCAGGCATGAACCACCCCCAGAATCTCGTTGATCACGCTGCGGATGTTCTCCGGCGTGAAAGGCTTCTTGATGTAACCGCGGACGCCAAGGTCACGCAGCTGCTGTACACGCGAGTCCATGCTCTCGGAGCTGACGACCACGATCGGCGTACGCGCCAGCTCGGGGCGGTTCTTCACCTCGGCGGCGAAGGTCATGCCGTTCATCTCAGGCATGTTCAGGTCCAGGAAGACAAGGTCGACGGCGATGTCGTCCAGCACGTCCAGGGCGTCGCGGCCGTTGGCGGCCTGGAGGATGTTCTCCGTTTCCACCTGCGCCATCTCGATCGAGCGCTTGATGACCGCCCGGGTCGTGGCCGAATCGTCGACAATGAGAATGGTGAATGCCATGACGGTTTCCTTACAAGTCGGCCGTTTGGCCCCGGGACTTAAGAACGACGCGGCCGCTTGCCACCTCGATGCTCATGGTTCTGGGCTGGTTGCCGCCGCAGTCCTCGGCGTCGACGAACAGGCCCTGCTGCCAGAGCACCTTGCGGATGGCCGTATGATTTCGCCGACCGATGTCGAAAGTCGAGGCCGAGTCGAGCATCTTCGCACCGCCTGCGATCTTCACCTTAAGCCGCCTGGAGTTGGCCCCGGCGGCCTTCATGGCATCCAGCAGCCAGGTCAGGCCTGTGTCGGCGAACATCATCGGGGCGTTGCGGCTTCGCTCGGGGTCCATCGTGCTGGTGGGCAACTGGAAGTGGAGCAGGCCGGCGACTAGGCTCGTCGGGTCCCAGACGGCAACGCCGATGCAAGACCCGAGTGAGTAGGTGATCAATGCATCACCTGCACTCCTCGAGACACGGGCGTCTGAAATACTGACTGTTATCTGCACGGCGTTCTCCTCTGGCGAAACGGGCCTAGCGCTTCTGGTAGATCGTCGCCTGCACGAAGGTGAACGCGTGCTTGACGCCCGTTAGTGACTCCGAGTGACCCGTGAACAAAATGCCACCAGGCGCCAGGCAATCGTGAAAACGCCCCACGAGCTTCTCCTGCGTCGGTTTATCAAAGTAAATCATCACGTTGCGGCAGAAGATGAAATCGAACGGGCCGGTGAACGGCCATCGCTCCATCAGGTTCAGGTGGCGGAACGAAATCAGGTCTCGCAGCACCGGCCTTGCCGCCATGGCACGCCCGCCGCTGGTCTTCCGCGGGTCGAAATACTTGCCACGCAGCTGCGGCGGAATGCCCTCGATACGCTCCGCGTCATAGACGCCCGCGGCCGCCTTGGCGAGCACCGCCGTGGAGATGTCCGTCGCCAGGACCTTGGCATCGAACCCCCGCATCTCCGACGTCTCGCAGAGTGTCATGGCGATGGTGTAGGGCTCCTCGCCACTGCTGCAGCCGGCACTCCAGGCACGCAGCTGCTTTCGCCCGGACTTGTTCTTTTTCGCGATCAGGTCCGGAAGCAGCTTGTTCTTCAGATACTCGAAATGCTGGTTCTCACGAAAGAAGCTTGTGAGGTTCGTGCTCAGAGAATCTATGAAGTTGAGAAACTCCGGTCCGTTCGGGTCCTGCAACACCCACTCGAGGTAACCGCCGACGTCGCGTCGGCCCGTGACACGAAGCCGCTTGGCGAGCCGGGCCTGTACCAGTTGTCGTTTACCATCGTGCAGGTTGATGCCGCAGTGATCGTAAACGACCTGACTGATACGCTTGAACTGCGCGTCCGTGACACTGGCTTCGGATTCGGCGACGCTCATCGGCTCTGGCTCCTGATTGGCTTATCGGCACACGACAGGGACGACTTCTCAATGCTTATGCCGCCCGGCGAAGTTCTGTCGAACCCGACGCTTCGCTATAAACCGTGCGCTGAGCCCGTGACACGGGGCTCCCACCGCCGAAGCGCAGCCCGGCCGTGGGCTGCTCGCCGGAGGCACCGCCCACCAGCTTGATGAGATCGCCGACCACGCTCTGCAACTGCACGGCCTGGCTTGCAAGCTCTTCGCTGGCCGCGGCCGATTCCTCGGCGTTCGCCGCGTTCTGCTGCGTGACCTTGTCCATCTGCCCGACGGCCTGGTTCACCTGCTCGATGCCCGTCGCCTGCTCACGGCT
>JBHJOM010000062.1:0-3830 GCA_050329715.1 Phycisphaerae bacterium | reverse complement strand
GACTGGGACGCCACGGTCGTGCTGCTGGATGCGCTGCTCGAATCCGAAGCCGCCGACGGGCCGGCCGTCGTGAGCTACGGGCAACTGCTGCTCCGCGACGTGAAGCGGCAAGGCTACGGCACGATGCTGGACAACCAAGGCGGCAATGGCGAGTTGGCGGACGTGTCGGACGACGTCGTCGAGGAGTACGTAACCCGTGCCGCGGCCGGGCTGTTCGACACACCGCCACGTACCCTGCGGCTGCCGGTGCGCGAGACGCCGATCGTGCCGTGGACGGGCCCAGAGGACTGGGTGTACGTCGAACTGCCGACGGACAAGCCGATCGGCCGGAAGATGGACGGCGACGTATCGACCGCCGCGATCCAGGCCGCCTTCGACCGCGCCGCGGCCGAGGGCAAGAGTACCGTCGTCTTCCCGGCCTACCGCCCGCACCCGGACGGCGAGGGGCTGCAGTGGATCACCGAGGGTTCCTACACCATCAACAGCACGATCCGCGTGCACGGCAGCGTCCGGCGGGTTTACGGCCTGGAGTCGAACCTCTACTTCTCCGGCTCGTTGACCGAAGGCGAGTGGCTCCCGGCGTTCAAGATCGAGGACCTGAACGACGACGTCGAGGCGATCGTCTTCGAGCAGTTCTGGATGACGCCGTGGCGCACCGACGTCCACGGACGCAAATGGACGGTGTTCGAGAACCACACCGACAAGGCACTGGTGCTCAAGAACCTGAGCCCCAGCGGCGCGAACTATCGCAGCGTCGTCCGGGACGGCAGGACCATCAGCGGCCCGCTGTTCGTCACCGACGTGACAGGTCATCCGTACTACTTCGGCCCCGGTCAGCAGGTCTGGGCCCGGCAGATCAACCCGGAGGACAACGACACCATGATCGTGAATGACGGGGGCGACCTGTGGATCTTCGGCATCAAGGTCGAGGGGTATGGCACCGTGGTCGAGACGAAGAACGGCGGGCGGACCGAGGTGCTCGGCGGCCTGCTCTACCACTCCTGGGGCCCCAAGGCGAACCGAGGTGCCCCGGCCTTCAGCTCGGTCGATAGCGACCTGTCGGTGAGCTACGCGACGACCGTCTTCACCGAGGACCGCCGAACGGACCTTCAGGTCCGCGCCCAACGGGGCGACCGCGTGGATGAAGTCAGGGCACAAGGGCTGCCGGGCCGGACCATGGGCCTCGTCGTGCCGCTGGCCGTCGAACGCCGTGAGTGATGCCGCCGCCGTGATGGGTTGAATCGAACAAAGGAACGTGTGTGTTGAGACGTTTGTTTTCTGTTGTGTGCCGTCGACGTGTCGGGTTCCGTGGGATCACGCTGCTCGGGGCGTTGGCGGTCGGTCTGGCCGTGGTTCCGTCGGCAGTTGCGCAGGGCGAGACGCCGGCACCGCAAGCCGCCGACGGCGTGGCCGGCGAGGCGGTCGTGAGTGACCCGGCCGAGCTGGTCTCCGTCGACTGGGTCGAGGAGATGGTCCAGGGCGGGAGCACCATGGTGTTCCTGGGCCTGCTGTCGGTCTTCCTGCTGGCCTTCGCCGTGGAGCGGGTGGTCATGCTGCGTCGGTCGCGATTCGTGCCGCCGGGTCTGGCCGAGAAGGTCGGGCCGCTGTTCCTCGCCGGCGAGTACGACCGCGTGCTGGCCGAGCTGAACAAGCAGCCTAGCACGCTCAGCCGGGTCATCGCGTACATGGTCAACCACCGCCAGGCGGACGCGCAGGTGGTGGCCCAGACCGCCGGCGACGTCGGGGCACGGGAGATGCTCGACCAGGAACAGCGGACGATGCCCTTCGCGGTCATCGCGGCGCTGGCGCCGCTGCTGGGGCTGCTGGGCACGATGATCGGCATGATCGAGTCGTTCAAGCTCGTGGAGGTCTTCGGCGACGAAGGCGGCGCCTCCATGCTGGCCGGCTCGATCTCCAAGGCGCTGATCACCACGGCCGTGGGCCTGATCCTGGCGATCCCGGCGATCACGCTCTACCACTGGTTCAAGCACCGCGTGCACGTCATCACGCAGGACCTGGAGACGCGGACCGAGGTGCTGTTTAGTGCCTGGTTCGTGAACGCCAGCCCGCCGAAGCCGGCCGCCCCGGCCGCGACGAAGCCGTCGCCCGACGCCGCCAGGCCCCGGCCGGTCGCGACGACGAGCCGCACGCCGCAGCCCAAGGCCTGATCGAAAGGGCGAGCCATGCGCATGCGACCAAAGAAGAAGTCCGGCACCGACGCGGAGGTGATGCTCTCGCCGCTGATCGACTGCGTCTTCCTCCTGCTGATCTTCTTCCTCGTCACCAGCATCATCAAACGCTACGAGCGGCAGATTCCGGTGATTCTTGCCGACCCGACGTCGTCCATCTCCGCCGAGGTCAGGAGCGACGCTTACCTGCTGGGCCTCAGCCGCGAAGGCGCGGTCTATCGCGAGGCCGGCCGAGACGATCAGGGCGTCGTGCAGTTCGAAATAGTTCCGGACGTGGCGGGCCTGCTGGCGGAACTCATCGCGACCCGCGGCGGCGATTCGCCGATCGAGCTGGTTGTGGAGCAGCAGACGCCCTTCCAACGCGTCATCGACCTGCTAGACCAGATGCAGGAGGCCGGGCTTGACCAGGTGCGGCCGCGGGTGCGCAACGGAGAGCTGTAGTCGAGGTTGATGACGATGCGAATGAGCAGTAGGGACAACACCGACAAGGCCGAGGTGATGATGGGCCCGCTCATCGACGCAGTCTTCCTGCTGCTGATCTTCTTCCTCGTGGCGACGATGCTGCGCAAGGAGGACCGGGACATCGCCATCACCCCGCCGGAGTCGCGGTCGGCCGTGCGCCTCCTGCCCGACGACGACACCCTCGTGCTGGGCGTTAACCGCGAGGGCGAGTTCTACTGGCAGGGCGTGCCCATGACACTCGAAGAGCTGCACCACCGCCTGCGCGAGACGGCCGTGGCCGACCCCGGCCGCCGCATTCGCCTGGACGCCGACTTCCAGACGCCCTTCGTGCACGTTGTGCAGGTGCTGGACCTGGCCCAGTTCAACGGCATGCACAACGTCGGCATCCGCACCTACGACAGCCGGTACAACCGGTAATCGGACCCTCGAATGGAGCCCAAACCATGAAGCCGAACACACACCCTGAACCGAAGCCGGACGAGACGGCGGCGACCCGCCAGGGCCGGCCGTGGTTCGCGTGGCTGGTGATCGCCTCGCTGTTGGTCCACGGGGTCTTGCTCGTGGCGGTTCAGCCCTGGGCGCGGACGGTGATGCACCTCGACCGTGAAGCCGAGGCCGAGCGGACACAACTCGTGCAGCAGCGCGAGGAGGCACGGCGGGAGATGGAGCGACTGCGTCGCCAGGCGCTGCCGTTACCGCGCGAGCAGGCCGAAGAACTTCTCGAGCGCGAGAAGCACAAGCACCACGACGCGCTCAAGCAGAACGTGATCCGGCTCGTCGAGGCCCGACAGAAGGCGCTGGAGGCGCGTCGCGAGGCGTTCGAGCGGCTGGAGCGACGCGCGGAGCGCGACGTACTGCCGGACCAGATCGAGCGGCTCAACGAGTCGCTGCGGAAGATGGCCAACGCCGCACACCAGGTCTCCCGTGAGCCGGCGTACGAAGAGCCGTCGCGGCCGATCAAGGCGGAGCTGGACGAGGAACTCGACGCGTTCGACAAGCTCCAGCGCGAAGCCGAGCAGGCCGCCGAGGCCGACGACACCCCCCCGCCGGACTACCGCGAGCAGGCGGACCGCCTCGCGAAGCGGGCCGAAGAGCTGGCCGAGCAGTACGAGGCCTGGAAGGCCGAAAGTGACGGCTCCGCCGCGCACCGAGCCGGCGAGGCCCAGGCGGCCGCACGCC
>JBHJOM010000061.1:0-3185 GCA_050329715.1 Phycisphaerae bacterium | reverse complement strand
GAACTGCCCGGACGACTGGCGCTCGACCCCAGCCAGCGCGCGGCGCGGATGCTCGACGACGGCGTGGCCTACCTGTACCCGGGCGCCTTCTACAACGTCGACGGTGGCGACAACCCGTGGGATGCCGACGTGTTCCTGGCCTTCCTCGACCAGGCCTTCGACGGCTTCCTCGATGCCGACGCCACCACCCTGGTCATCGACCTGCGCGACAACCCCGGCGGCTCCGGCGCAATGGCCGGGGGGCTCAGCGGCTTCCTCGTGGGCGAGCGCGGGCAGAAGCTGGGGACCATCGTCTTCCGCGACACGCCGATGCAGTTGATCGTCGCGCCGCGGGCGACGATTTACCGCGGGCCTGTCGCCGTGCTGGTCAACGGGAGCAGCATGAGCACCAGTGAGATCATGGCCGGCGGCCTGCAGGACCTGGGCCGGGCGCGCATCTTTGGCACGCCGACCCCCGGAGCGGCGTTGCCGAGTTACGTCTCCCTGCTGCCCAACGGCGACCGCTTTCAGTACGCCGTGGCCGACTACATCTCGACCAGCGGTGCCCGCCTTGAGGGTGCCGGCGTCCGCCCGGACGACGTGGTGCCGCTGGACCGCCAGAGCCTGCTCGCGGGCGTAGACCCGCAACTCCAGGCCGCCGTAAACTGGCTCCTGAGCGAGTCGGCCGGGACGTCCGCCGAGGCCCCGGCCGAAGCCGAAGCCGACGCCGACGCCGCCCGCCCGACGACCAACCCGGCCGACTGAACCGACGGACTCTTTTGCTATCAAACCCTTCACCCGGAGAGATTCTGATGACTGACCTGATGAACAAATGGACGAAGCGCCTCTCGGCCGCGTTGTTCGCCGCCTGCGTCGCGGGCATGCCCGTGAACGCCCTCGCCGAGACCCCCGCCCCGACGACCGCCCCCGCAGGCGAGGCCGCCCCCGCCGCCGAGCAGGCCAACGGCCTGCCCGCCGCCCGCGAGGTCATCGACCGCCACATCGAAGCCACCGGCGGCAAAGAAGCCTTCGCCAACCTCAAGAGCATGCACATGCGCGGCACCATGACCGTGCCCGAGCAGAACCTCCGCGGCACCCTCGAAGTCTGGCAGAAGCCGGGCAAAATGCTCTCCATCTTCGAAATCCCCCAGCTCGAACGGCAGATGCAGGGGCTCATCGACGGCGTCGCGTGGGAAACCAGCGTCAACCAGGGCTCACGCCTCATCGAGGGCAACGAAAAAGCCGCCCTGCAACGCTCCAACGACATGCAGGTCTACCTGCACCCGGAGAAGTACTACTCGGACATGCAGACCGTTCGCACCGACCAGGTCGACGGCAAGAAGGCCTTCGTCGTGAAGATGACGCCCAAGGTCGGCGAGCCGGAAATCCAGTACTTCGACGCCGAGACCGGCCGACTCGTCAAAAGTGAGATGGTCGCCGACAGCCCCATGGGCCGCATCCCCATGACCGTGACCTACGACAACTACAAGCCGCACGGCCCGATCACGATGTCGACCCGGCAGGTCATCAGCTTCGGCCCGGCCAGACTCGTAAGCGACATGAGCGAGGTGGAACTCAACGTCGACATCCCCGACGAGAAGTTCGCCCCGCCGGCGGAAATCAAGGCGATGATGAAGTAGTCACCGGCCCGACGGCATGGCCGTCGTGAAACGCCTGAACCCACTGGAACCCAGGAGTCGCGTCGCAAGACGGGGCTCCTGGGTTCCTGCGTTTGTGCGACCACGGCCTTCTGTGCCCGCAGCCCGACGGAGCCCGCGCGGGCCGATCACCCCTCGCCGGTGCCGGCCTGGGTGAAGCCGACGGCCCGGTAGCCGGCCTCGTTGATGTCCGCCATCAGCTGCTTGACGCTCACGCTGCCGCGGTCGAAAAGGACCGACGCCTGCGCGCTGTTGAAGTCGACCTCGACCTCGCGCACGCCCGGATGGGCCGAAAGGGCCCGGGTAATCGCCTTCTCGCATTGATGGCAGTGCATGCCTTCGACTCGGATGATGACCAGTTGGTCCTGGGCAACGTGTTCAGACATAGGCCGACCTCCTCGAACGCCAACAGCCTACCGCCGCAGCAGAACGTGGCAATGCCCTAAACCGGGATGGCCGACAATGTAAACGGCAGGCAACCAAGTGCGACACTTACGTCGGCTTGTCGCGGCAGTTTGTCGTATTTGTCGCAGTGCCTTGGAGGGCTGCTTATGTTTTCAGCACAATTTTCGCCCTTTTTCTGCCCGGCACGACCTTCGCATTGTCACACGCGTCGTCACCAGCGACATACAACTTTGTCCCACGCATCCGGCCCACCCCACACCCCAAAGCCCGGGCCGGATACCCCAAAGCCCGCGGCTGACTTCCCTTACCGGGAGTCAGTCGTTTTTTTTGCGCCCCCACCACCCCCCTTTTTTGGCCCGCTCCAGCAACAGTAAAGCAAAGCGGGACGGGTTGAACATGTGTTCAACCCGTCCCGCTCTGATGGAGGCGGGGGGAATCGAACCCCCGTCCCGAGACAACCGCTGATGACGGCCTCTACATGCTTAGTCCGCGTTTTAATCTCGACCCGCCTGCCGACCACGGACAACCTGCCGGCGGGTCCAGCCGCTGAATCTCACCTTACCGGTCGCGACACCCCGGCTCGGCCAGTCTGCTAATTAACAGCTAAAACGCGTCGCAGACATCCGCGTCCAGCCGTGGCGGCACTTTAGGCAGCCAGAGCAACCGGAGCGCCGAAACCGACGCGACCGGCAACCGCAACGTTATCGTTGGCAGTTATTGTTGTTTGCCCGAAGATTAACGAGGCCTTACGGGCGTCCTCGGCATGCCACCGCCACCTGAGCCATCCGGTCGAAACCGATCGCCCCCGGGTGACGAGCCCCCCATATTACGATGCCCGCTCGGCCCGGGCAATCGAAACTTCCCGACTTGCCTTCAGCAACCTGCCGCCACCGCAGCGTCGCAAAGGACGCAGAGGAAGATCGCCGGATTGACCCTGTTTTGGCTCATTTGGCCGGTTGTCGGCAAGTGTCGGGTTGCTCGCAAGCCGGCGGCGGGCGCGTAGACTTGGCAGGCAGGAAGGTGCCTGTCATGTCAAAGCCTGTCGATCCTGCCGCATTGGGTCTGGTTCCGCCGCCGATGGGGGATGCTTTTTACGCCGCCGCCGGGCTGCCTGCGGTGGCGGAGCTGTTCGCCGGGCTGGAC
>JBHJOM010000060.1:0-9641 GCA_050329715.1 Phycisphaerae bacterium | reverse complement strand
GTCGCCGTAGCTGAAGAAGCGGTAGCGGCGTTCGATCGCCTCGGCGTAGAGGTGTCGCTGGGGGTCGAGCCCGACAAATGCCGCCACCAGTGCGATGAGGGTGCTGCGGGGCAGGTGGAAGTTGGTGATCAGGGCGTCGACGTGCTTCCAGGCGTACGGCGGGTAGATGAAGATGCTGGTCTGGCCCTGGCCGGGCTGCAGTGGGCCCGGCGGCTGGCTTTCGAGGGTGCGGGCGGCGGTGGTGCCGACGGCGATCACGCGGCCGCCGGCTTGCTTCGTGGCGTTCATCGCCGCAGCGGCCGCTTCGGGCAGGTGCCAGCGTTCGGCGTGCATCGCGTGCTGCCTTACGTCGTCGGCCTCCACCGGTTTGAACGTGCCCATGCCCACCTGCAGCGTGACGAACGCCCGCCGGATGCCGGCCGAGGTGAGTTGTTCGAGCAGCAAGTCAGTGAAGTGCAGCCCGGCCGTCGGGGCCGCGACGGAGCCGCCGGGCGCGGCACCGGCCGAGGCACCGGCTGAAGCCACCCCGGCGTAGACGGTCTGATACCGCTGTCGGTCCGTCTCGTCGCGGGGGTCGGCAAGCTTCTCCCGGCGGATGTACGGCGGGAGGGGCATCCGGCCGAGCCGCTCCAGCAACGCCTCGGCCGGCTCGTCGGTCTCCACCGTCAGTTCGTAGCCGCCTTTGGGCAGCTTGGCCGTGACGCGGCACGTGACCGTCGGGTCGCGGGCGAAGGTGAAGATCCTGGCCGGGTCCACCGGGCCGGGTGCCTTGAGCAGCGCCCGCCACCTGCACCCCTCGGCCGAGAGGAACAGCCCCTCCACCACGCCGCCCGTCGGCTTGAGGAGGAAAAACTGTGCCGGCGTCACCCGCGTGTCGTTGAACACCAGCAGATCTCCGGGCCGAAGCAGCCGGGGCAAGTCGGCGAACTGGCAGTGGGAGACGGCCCGGGTGCCCCGGTCGTAGGCGAGCAGGCGCGATGCCGTCCGCTCGGCCGTCGGCTCCTGGGCGATGAGTTCGGGCGGGAGGTGGAAGTCCAGGTCGTCGGTGAGCACGGCGGGGCATGGTAGCCACACGCCTGGCATCACGCACACGTTGCCCGCAGGCCACGCGCAACACACCGGCCTGTTGCCGCCAGGCATCATCCGTTAAAGCCCCACCGACCGGCGAACCGAGGCGCAAGACGCCAAATCACACGTAAACCCCTATCCAAAATGCACTTACGCCAAGACAAGTGCTCCCGCCGCCCGCCGTTCCGACGTCGCGCCCGGCTTTGCGACACGGTAGGGGCATGTCGTACATAGGCTTGGCGGAACTGGCGATAGCGGCGAGCGACCTCAAGGCCGTGCGGGCCGTGACGCAGGCGATCAACGCCGGCGTGCCGGGGTTCCGCGGCCCGCTGGGGAACATCAACACGCCACTGAAAGCCCCACTCCTGCAAGCCCGGACGGACGGTGCCGGTGGCGTCGGCGGCACGGGGGACGTCTACGAGCCGTCGCCCCGGTTCGAGCCGCGGGCGGTCTACACGCCTGAGCCGCGCTTCGAGGCCCGGCCGGTCGTTCGGCCCGAGGCGCTCGTCGAGGTTCCGCCGGAGCCGGCGGACCTGGTCTCGCCGCTGAAGCCCGTCTGGCAGATGCCTCTGCCGGAAGATGCACCCCCCGGCCGGCCGGTGGTGAAGGTGTACGAGCAGACGGTCGATATTCACCATAAGGGGTCGATTCTGGACCGCTTCATCTGATCCCGGGCCGACGGTGCCCAGGCGGATGATGCCAGCAGGATCTGCCAGGCCCCCCGGGAGCACGACCGCCATGTCCGACACTGACATTGAAACGCTGCTGGGGCGTGTCAACGCGATGGACCGCCCGGAGTTGACGCGCCAGCTCACGCAATTCGACGCCAGCTTTCCCATCGACTTCAGCGACGACTTCCTCGCCGAGCAGGACGAGGAGAAGCTTCGCCACCTCTTCGCGGCGATCTGCATGCATTGCAACCGCCTGCCCGAACTCGAAGCCGTCGGCCAAGGTTAAGCCGCCCGACTTCGCCCCCTCCTTCCGGCAACGCCCGGTAACGGCCGCGCACCTGGCGAGCCTGCTGGCGGGCTGATGCATCGCATCGGCCACTATCGGACGTGTCTTTTCGACGCTTTACCCCGCCAAAAAGCCACTTTGGCCCGACCGCTACTGGCTTGCCGATGTAGCGTTGGGGTGGGTATCCCGCCGGACGTTTCGGCGGGGCTCAGGACGCCACTTGCCGACAGGAAAGCCATGCCGACCGCACGTTTCTCGACTCTCGCCTGCACCGCCGCCGCCCTCACCGCCGCCCTCAGTGCCGCACCGGCGTTTGGCGGAGCTTCCGTCCCCTGGACCACCCCTGCCGGCACCACCGACGATTTCGCCTTCACCGCCGGCGGCAGCGCCAACGGCCTCGTCAACACGCCCGTCACCGGCAACTATTTCCTGCTCTTCTTCCCGGCGAACTTCAACGCCGTCGCATCCAACGACGACGCCGGCAGCATCACCGAGACCCTCTACGTCCAACTGGTCGCCAACCCCGGCACGTACTTCACCGACGTCACTGTCCACCTCACCGGCGACTACACGGTCCTCGGCCCCGGCGTGGTCGATGCGGGCGGGCTGCTCACCGTGACGGACATCGCCACCAACGACGCCGCCTCGGGCAACATGGCCTTCACCCCCCTGCCCGTGATGACCGGCCTGCCCATGCAGCAGCTGGAAGGCCCCGGCGAACAGACCCAGCCCGGCTCGGCCGAGGGGACCTTCACCGGCACCACCACCGTCGCCACGGGCGGGCTGTGGGAGAGCGTCATGCTGAAGCTTGAAATGAACCTCGACGCCGCGGGCGGCCCCGGCGGCACCTCGCAAATCGCCGGGAAGATCCTGGAGATTGAAGCCCAGACCGCCGTCGTCCCCCTGCCGTCTGCCTTGCTGGCCGGCCCGCTGGGCCTGGCGGCCGTCGGCTTCGCCAGGCGAAGGTTCGCAGGCCGCCGGGCCGTGAAGGCTTAGGCTCCAGACCCGAAGCTCAAACCCCAAACTCAAGAGCATTAAGCCGCAGGCCGAAGGCCGCGCTTCCCCCGCGGGCGAGCGCGGCCTTCGGCCTGCGGCTTAATCGCGGTTGACACTCATGATGGACCTCTCACCGCGCACGGGCTACGGCTCCGCTCGCTTCCGGTTACACTCGCTTCGGTGATTCTCCCCGGGCAGACCATCGGCATTCTCGGCGGCGGGCAGCTCGGCCGCATGTTCGGCATCGCGGCACGTCGCATGGGCTACCGCGTCCACTCGATGGACCCGACGCGCGACTGCCCGGCTGGGCAGGTCGCCGACGTCGAGGTCACCGCCGATTACGACGACATCGACGCCGCCCGCCGCTTCGCCAAAGGCGTCGACGTCGTCACCTTCGAGTTTGAGAACGTCCCGGCGCAGACGCTCTCGGCCATCGAGCTGATCCGCCCCGTCCGCCCGAGCCCCTACGTGCTGGACACCTGCCGAAACCGCCAGCGGGAGAAGGCCTACCTCGCCGGCCACGGCTTCCCCGTGGCCGACCACGAGGTCGTCTGCGACGCGCTGCAACTCCGCGGCGCGCTCAGCAAACTCGGCGTGCCGTGCATCCTCAAAAGTGCCGACTACGGCTACGACGGCAAGGGGCAGGTCCGCATCACGGACGTGGCCGACGCCGAGGCCGCTTGGAAGGCGATGGGCTACCCCGTGGGCGTGCTGGAGAAGCTCGTGCCGTTCGAGAAGGAGGTGAGCGTCATCGTCTGCCGAACGCTCTCGGGGGAGACGGCTACGTTCGAGGTCGCCGAGAACCACCACGAGCGCGGCATCCTGGACGTGACGATCGCCCCGGCCCGCATCCCGCCGAGCCTCGCGCAGGCCGCCCAGGACCTGGCCGTCGAGATCGCACACAGCCTGAAGGTCGTCGGGGTGATCGCGGTGGAGATGTTCGTCGTCGGGCAGAACCTGGTGGTGAACGAGCTTGCCCCCCGGCCCCACAACAGCGGGCACTTCTCCTTCGACGCGTGCGTGACGAGCCAGTTCGAGCAGCAGCTTCGGTGCGTCTGCGGGCTGGGCCTGGGGGACACGACGCTGCTGAGGCCCGCGGCGATGGCGAACCTGCTGGGCGACCTCTGGCAGACGGCCGAGCCGGACTTCGCCGCCCTGCTGCGGATGCCGCAGGTGAAGCTGCACCTGTACGGCAAGCAGAAGGCCCGCCCGGGCCGCAAGATGGGCCACCTGACCGCCGTCGCCGACACTCCCGAAGCCGCCCGCGACCAGGTCCTTGCCGCCCGCCAGGCCCTGACCGGCAGCCTGCTGTTCGGTTGATGCACGCGTGAAGGCGCACCCCGGGTCGCCCTGGCCTTGGCGGCTTCAGCCGCCAGGAACACGCCCCGGCAAACTCCCCGCGCTCCGCTGAATCAAGGCGCGGGGTATCGTCGGGCGATGCGACGCGAACTGATCATCCCGGCGTTAATCCTGGGCGTATCGCTCGTCCTCGCCAGCGGCCTCCTTGTGGTGGGCGTGCACTGGGCACTGGCCTCGGCAGCGCGCGACACCCTCACGCCGCACCTGCAGGCGATCGAGGCGGACGTCGGAGCGATCGGCGAGCGTCTGGACGGCACCAACGCCCGACTCGACACCACCGCCGGGCATCTCGATACCGTCACCACGAAGCTGGATTCGACCGTCGCACAGCTCGAGACGAGCACTTCGTCCTTGACCGCCTCCCTCTCGGAGAACGCCGACCTGCTCTCGCGGACCGTCGAGGCCAGGCTCGAGGCACTGAACACGACGGTCGCGGGCGGGTTCGACAAGCCGGTGCTCATCTCGCTCACGAACGCAGTGGACCTGGCCGGCCCGATTACCGTTCAGGGCCCGGAGGAGGATGCACCACCCGTGCCGGTGGACACGAACATCCTGGGCGGCGGGTAGCAGAACCGCCGCGGCGGGGTTGAGGTCGCGGGCGAGGCAAAATCATCGGCCTCCCGGCGATTTTGCTTTCGCGGCCAGTGCCGACCGGGCAAAATAGCCGGGCTGGCCCAGAGGCCGGCTCACGTCGTTTCCTGGCCTGATCACATCTTTGGCCTTTACCCACAGGAGGCCCGTATGCCATTCGTGCAGAACCTGCTTTGCCACAAGTCCGGCGGCATTCACACCATTCGCCCGGACGCCACGGTTTATGAAGCCACCCGCAAGATGAACGAGCTGCGCCTGGGCGCGCTCGTCGTGACGGACCCGGCACGGCCCGGCCGGCCGCTGGGCATGTTCACCGAACGCGACGTGCTGATGCGCGTCGTCGCCGAGAAGCTGAACCCGGACAAGGTCGCCGTCGGCGAGGTGATGACGCGGAGCGTCATCGTCTGCTGCCCGACCGACGAGATCGAGGACGTCGCCGCGACCATGAAGCGCCGCCGCGTACGCCACTTGCCGGTGTGCAACGGGCATGAGCTTGTCGGGCTCATCAGCCAGGGCGACATCAACGCCTGGCACGTGGAGCAGGCCGCGGCCCAGGTGGCGTCGCTGAGCGACTACATCTACGGCCGGGCGTGACGGCCGGCACAGCTTAGCTGCCGGCGACGTCTCCGGCGACCGGCGCAGGCGTGCACTGCCGCGATGGTACGTCGATGCCCTGCTCCTGAAGGATCTGCCGCGTGCGCTCCGTCGCCTCAGGCAGGTGAAAGACCACCGACCTCGACGAGGCCAGGCCTATCCTGTGCGCGACAGTCTCGGGCGTCTGTCGGCCTTTCCACAGCGCGACGATCAGCCGTGTGTCCGTCGCCTGGCAGAGCCGCAGCACCAAGTACCGCAGGTGCTTGAGCCCCACGGGCGTCACGGCGCTGACGACGACACACGCCGGGGCCCGCTGGCGAATGCGGTCGAGTTTCTCCGAGACGAGCAGTTCGTGGCGGACGTTCTCCACCGTCACGTTGCAGCCGCGCAGCAGCCCGGCGAGCATCTGCCCGGCGATTTCGTC
Organism: Phycisphaerae bacterium; assembly: GCA_050329715.1. GTDB lineage: Bacteria > Planctomycetota > Phycisphaerae > Tepidisphaerales > Tepidisphaeraceae > DAIOTR01. The sequence continues at coordinate 3,652 of JBHJOM010000060.1, read as the reverse complement.
GCCCAGGTCCTCGGTCGGCACGATCATGACCCGCGGGCGAGCGCCTTCGGGCGTGTTGGCCTGGCTTTCGGGCAGCAATTCGGTCAGCAGGTCACGCACGTCCCGACGGAGTTCGAGCGTGCGGGCCGGGGAGAGCACGCCGCGGTTGTGGTCGCGGTCGGCCAGGCTCAAGGCGGGAAGGAGCACGTCGTCCAGCGCGTCGAGCCTCTCGGTTTCGTCCGCGTCGTCTGCCTCGTCGGCTTCGGCCTCGGCCTCACAGGCGTCGGCGAGTATCTTGCGTGCCTCGGCCGGCTGGCGGGCCAGCAGCCGCTGGTACAGCCGGGCCGAGGGTTCGAGCACCGGTGTGTCCCCCAGCAGGGTGTCAAAGGCCTGAAACGCCGGGATATGCTTGCCGAGCACCACGAGGCAGACGGTGATCGGGATTGCCAGCAGCAGCCCCATCGGTCCCCAGAGCCACGCCCAGAACGTCGCCGCCAGAACCACGGCCAGCGGGCTCATGCCCGTGCTGCTGCCGTAGAGGTAGGGCTCCATGACGTTGTTGGACAGCAATTCGATGGTGATGAACCACGCGGAGACCGCCAGGAAGACGCCGTAACCGTCGAACGCGGCGAACGCGACGGTCAGCGGCATGACCGCCGCGATCCACGGGCCAAGGTACGGGATGAACCGCAACAGCGCACAAAGCAGCGCCCACAGCAGCAGGTTGGGGAACCATGCCCCGCCAATGAACCACCCGATGCCCGCCAAACCCAGCCCGATGGTGACCCCATACGTACCGTTAACGATGGCCTGCGCCAGCAGAAACCGGCTGATCCGCCCGGCGGCGTCGTCCAGCGCCTGCGTCGTCAGGTGCAGCCGCCCGGTGCCGGCAAGCGCGATGATGCGGTCACGAAGGTCGTCACGCTGCAGCAGGATGAAAATGACCAGCACCGCCACGATCGCGATCGTCGCGACCGGCCCGAGTGTGAAACCCAGGTAGTAGACCGCGTTGCCGAGCAGGCCCTCTTCCTGCTCAATCACCCGCACGGGCACGGCGAACGGCGCGGCGGGGTCCTCGTCCTCCTCCGGGGCACGCCGCCCGGTGATGGCCTGCCCAAGCGCGCTCAGCGGCGCGCGGGCGATCCGCTCGGAAGGGGCCATCGTCTCGGACGACTCCGCATCGTCGTCGACGTCGGCAGGCAGCGTCGTAGGGCGGGTGACCTGCTCGGTAATCTCGCGCATGTCGGCGGCGGCCTTCTCGAATCGGCCTTGCCCGGGGCCCATGCCCGGCACCATGCGAAGCTTCTCGACGATGTTCTGCCGGTAGCTCGGCAGGTTCTCAATGAGCCCCACCGCACCGCTGTAGACGCCGAAACCAAGCCCGCCGAACAGGCTCAGCGCAACCAATGACATCAGCACCACGGCCGCCACGCGCGGCAGCGCCCGCCGCTCAAGCCAGTAGCACGCCGGGGCGAGCAGAAAGCTGATGAGCACCGCCAACGCAAGGGGCAGGAACAGCCCCTCGCCCAGCTTCAGGGCGGCGACGAGAATTACCGCGGCCGCGACGACGATGAGTCGGCGGGTTACAGGGCCGTCAGGGGTGGGGTTGGCTTCACTCACGGGTGGGTGCGTCCGGGGGGGCAAACAATCTTAGTTGAGCGTAAGCGGTTACCCCGTCGGCGCTAGCGCATGAAGTTCAGTCACAGCCCTGCCTTGCCGATGGAGGGGATATGCCGGTTCTCCCAAGTCGCACGTTCGTCTGGCTGCTGACGGCACTCACCTGCGTTGCAGTGCTGCCGCGCCATACGCCGGCCGAGCCGGCCGTACTGCCGGGCACCGACATGGCCGGGCGACACCTGGCGCAGGCGGTCGCCGGCCAGCGGGAGCAGGCCTGGGACGTGCTCTCACCGGACGTGCGGATCACCACCTTCGACGGACACGGAAGGCTCTCGCTGCAGAACCTCCGCGACCTGCTGGACGGGCAGTCGATCATTTCGGCCCGCACCTACCCCGGGGTGCCCCGCCGCGCCGCCTCCGCCGTGGCCGTGGACGCCAGCCACGCCAACACCCTGCCCGCCAAGCTCCGCAGCAGCCTGGTTCCTACCGACAACGCCCTGCTCGAGCGGTTCGATGCCGCCGTGGAAACCTGGATTCGCGCCAGCCTTGACCCGGGCCCCGGCCAGAGCGTGGCGCTGCTGGTCTTCTGGCAGGAGTCGGCCGGGCCGACGGACGCGGCACTCTGGTTCATCCTCGCCAAGGGAACCGCCACCGACGGCGGCGCGACGCGGTTCTCCCTCGTGCGCCTCGGCAGCGCCGACGACGTGCTCACCGCGGCCACCCAGGCCGAGTGAATCACCCGAGCCTGCCCGGTAGACTTCCGGCATGCGAAATGCTCCTGGGTTCCTGCTGCTCCTGTTGCTGATGACGCATCTGGCCGCCCCGGCCTTCGCGTGGAGCCACAAGGAGCACATCATGCTCACGCGGCTGGCCGCGTTGCGCCTGCAGCAGCGCGACGACGTCCCGGCGGACCTCAAGGCGTGGCTGGCGAAGCATTCGCCGGAAGCCGAGTCGCTGGAAGCCGTCCGGCAGTTCTGGCTCGAGGCCGAGGTCGGTGCCGAGCCGACGCGTGACGCCGTGCCCGGCGCGTTGGCGTGGTGGGCGATCCGTCCGGACCTGGCCAAGGGCGAACCCAACGGCCGGGACCCGCTGCCGCTCTTTGGCGTACGCGAGGCCAAGCTCCACTTCATCGACCTGGAACTGCTCCTGCCGGACGATGAGCCCAGGCAGTACCGCCACGACCTCTCGGCGAAGCCGGCCGTCGACGCAGTGCCGAACGACGCCGCCGACGCACGTTACCTGCAGGCCGGCAAGCTGCCGTTCGCGGTGGCCCTTTACGCCCGCCGGCTGGCGGAGTTGTTCCCGGCGGACCACGCGCTCCCGGCCGCGGGTTACCTGGCCCACTACGTGCAGGACAACACGCAGCCGCACCACGCCACGATCGACTTCCGCAGCCGGACCTACTTCGGCAAAGCCGGGCGAGCGCCGGACGTGCACGCCCAGATGGAGTGGGTCCACGCCGAGAGCCCGGAGATGCGCGACTCCCGCGCGAGGACGTGGGACGCGATGCTCACAGCCCTTGCCGAGCCGCCGCAGAAGATGGCCGACGACGCGTTCGTGGCAACTGTGGAAATCGCGAGCAAAAGCTACGACCACCTGCCGCTGATCGGGCTGGCCGCGATGCACGCCGCCGACCAGGCCGGCACGCCGGAGGCACCGGAGGGCCCGCCGGGCACCTTCGACACGGCGGCGTTCTACGCCTTCGAGCAGGACGGCCTGAGCGTCGAATTGATGAAGGCACGCCAACTCGCCCGGGCCGTGCAACGCACCGAGCAGGTCTGGCTGGACGCGTGGCGCGTGCACCAAGCGGAGTGACGGCCGCGGGCGGAGTAACGCGTGCCGGCGTCCGGCTCTACTCCCCGATGATCTTCACGAGCACCCGTTTCTTCCGCCGGCCGTCGAACTCACCGTAGAAAATCTGCTCCCACGGGCCGAAGTCCAGCTCGCCTCCGGTTACCGACACCACAACCTCCCGGCCCATGACCTGGCGCTTCAGGTGAGCATCGGCGTTGTCCTCGCCGGTGCGGTTGTGGCGGTAGCCGCCCTCGGACGGATC
>JBHJOM010000059.1:0-3651 GCA_050329715.1 Phycisphaerae bacterium | reverse complement strand
GCTCGGCGGCGTCGGGGCCGACGTGACGGCGGACGAAGGTGTCGGGCGGGTCGAGCAGCAGGCCGACGGGCGGCTGGTCGACCTGCGGCTGGCCGGCGGCGGCCGGGGCGGCGGCAGGGGCGGTGGCGGTGGGGGTCAGGGTGCCGTTGGCGTTCTGGTCGTGCATGGTGGAGTCAATACGGATACGAAAGCCCGCGGACGTCGGATCGGCCCGAGCCCGTCGCGGTATGGTAGCACAGTCGCCCCGGGCTTCCCGGGGCGGCGGTTTTCAGTTTGTTCGCGAGGAAAACCGCACCTGAAGCAGCGCCTCGACCCGGCAGTCCGGTCGGCCGCTCAGGCGTGGCCGGTTTCCTTCAGGTAGGCGGCGTTGTCGAGCAGGTCGTCGGTGTCGGCCGGGTTGCTCATCTTCACCTTGAGCATCCAGCCGGCGCCGTGGGGGTCGTTGTTCACGAGGCTCGGGTCGTCCGAGAGGGCGGCGTTCACTTCGATCACCTCGCCGGAGACGCCGGCGTACAGGTCGCTGGTCGCCTTGACGGATTCGATCTCGCCGAAGGTCTGCCCCTTCGTCACCTGCGTCCCGGCCTCGGGGAGGTCGACGTAGGTGATGTCGGTCAGTTCCTCGGCGGCGATCGACGTGATGCCGATCGTGCAGACGTCGCCTTCGACTTTGTGCCACTCGTGGCTGACGAGGTACTTGCGGTCGGTGGGTGTGTCGGACATGGGTGCTTTCGTTGGTGTGCCGCGGTTCGTCTGCCGGTTTGCTGCTCAGGGGCGCTTGTAGAACGGGAGTTTAACCACTTCGGCGTTGACCGTCTTGCCCTTGAAATCGACCGAGAGGGTTTGCCCCTCGTTCGTGTGCGGCGTCTCGACCAGGGCCATGGCGATGCTCTTGCCGAGTGTCGGGCTCAGCGTCCCGCTGGTGACGTGGCCGACGACGCCCTCGCCGTTGAACGTCACCGGCTGACCCTGCCTCGCCTGGCGTTTGCCTTCGAGCACCAGCCCGATGAGGCGGTACTTTTGCCCCGCCTCGCGCACCTTCAGCACGGCATCGCGCCCCACGAACGGCTTGTCGAGGTTGACCGCCCAGCCCAGGCCGCTGGTCAGCGGGTCGGTCTCCTCGTTCAGCTCGTGGCCGTAGAGGGGCAGGGCGGCCTCGATGCGCAGGGTGTCCCGCGCGCCCAGCCCGGCCGGCTTGAATGTCGCCTCCTCCCGCTGCATGTTCCCGCCGATGGCCTTGATGACGAGCTTGGCGGCCTTGGCGCTCATGACGACCTCCACGCCGTCCTCCCCGGTGTAGCCGGAGCGGTAGAACGTGAACTTCATCATCATGTAGCTTGTCGTGAGGAAGCCGAACCGCTTGAGCTGCGTGACCTCCTCGCCGAAGGTCTCGGCGAGCTTGTCCATGACCTTCGGGCCCTGCAGGGCGAGCATGGCGGTGTCGAACGTCTTGTCGGTGATGGTGCAGTCGAGCTTGAGCTTGTCCCGTTCGTCGGCGAAGTGCGGCAGGAGCTTCTCGCGGTTGCCGGCGTTGCAGACCATGCTCCAGCGGGTTTCTTCGTGCGCGACGATCACGTCGTCCATCACGCCGCCGGCTTCGTTGCAGACCAGCCCGTAGCGGCTCCGGCCGACGGGCAGGTCCTCCAGTTTGCGGGAGACGAGGTGGTCGAGCAGCCGCCCGGCGTCGGGGCCGTCGAAGTTCAGGCGGCCCATGTGGCTGACGTCAAAGACGCCGGCACTGGTCCGCGTGTGGTTGTGCTCCTCGATGATCGAGCCGTAGGCCAGCGGCATCTCCCAGCCGGCGAAATCGACCATGCGGGCGCCAGAATCAATATGAAAAGAATAGAGCGGCGTGCGGTGCGGCATGTGTGCCATGAGTCTGGCCAACCCGCCGGGAACTGCAAGCCCCCGCTTGACTTACCTGCAATCGCCCGCGGCTAAACCTGCCGGCGGAACTGCACCGTGACCCGCCCAGGCCCGGCCGCGTCGAACGTCGCCGAGACACGCCACAGCGTCGTGCCGGGCTCGTACTCGCGGAGGCACATCGCGCCGGCGTCGTGCGGTACGGCCTCGAGCTTCGTCGGCGGCGGGTCGAACCGCACCTCGAACGTCCCGGCAGAGACGCCGTGGGCGAAAACCGTCGGCTCCTCCAGGCACCAGAACGCCTCCTCGAACTGGCCGGTCACGTCGAATTCGTCGCTCAGCAACACCGTCGCGTCGTCCGGGTTCTCCAACGTGCGGACGAGCGACGCCAGCCCGCTCTCGGGCGGGTAGGCGGCCGTCAGGTCCATGCTTACACGCCGGGCGGCAGTGTCGGCCTGCAGCACGACCGCCGGGTGCCGCCCGGCCCGCTGCGCGTACCCGTTCACCGACGGCACGTTGTGGCCCAGGCTGCTGGTGACGGTGTAGGTGTACCGCTTCGGCCCGAAGAAATCGGCGGTGTAGCGGGCGTTGCCCATGTCGCAGAAGATGAACCGCCCCTCGGCCGCGAGGCTGACGTGGCCTACGTCGTTGTGGTTGTGGTTCTCCGCGTTGTGCCCGCCGGCGAAGCTCACGACGAGCGTCGGCTTCTCGATCCCGCCGTGACGGAAGGCGAACGCCTGCTGGTCCGGAAGGTGGGTGACTTGCGGCGGCTCGACGGGTGCCTGCCGGCCAAGTGCCGAGGCGGCCATGCGCTTCGCCGACCAGACGCCACGCCAGGGGATCTCCCCCTTGTTCAACGAAATCTTCGGCGAACGGCGGCACCAGGCGGCCAGCCAGGCGTCCTGGGTCACCTCGGCCAGCCACCAGAGGTAGTTCAGGTCCCCGCCGAGGCTCGGGCTGGCGTCATTCGCGGCGTAGAACGTCTCGCCGAAGAGGTGGCTGCGACGCGGGTAGTCGGCCACCTGCTTGAGTCGCGGGAGGTTCACCCTGGCCTCGAAGGTCTCGGCGTCGAGGCGCATCCAGCCGCGGCAGGCCCAGGAGATGCCGTACGCCCAGTAGGCCAGCCCCTCGTCGCACTCGCCGCCGGGGGTGAAGGCTTTCTCGAGGAAGACGTTGAGCAAATCGACCGCGCGGGCCTTGGCCTCCGGCCGGGGGTGGCCCTGGGCCTCCAGGCTGCACACGGCCGCGAGGATCGAACCGACGCACACGCCCGTCCAGTTGTTGTGGACCTGTTCCGGGTTGTTCCAGCTGCGCTGCCCCGCCTCCTGAATGAACGGCCGGAGCACCCGGCGGTCGATCTCGGTGACCATCGACTCGGCGAGCGTATCGCTCACGTGGCTGATCCACGGCAGGAGTGTCTCGCGGGCCTCGGCCATCGCCAGGGCCATCTCGCAGGCGGCCAGGTCGGTCAGCGGGGCCGAGAGCGACGGCAACTCATGCCCCGGCAAGTGGGCGGCGACGGCCCAGGTCGGGTGTGTCAGCAGGCCCCAGAGCCAGTCGAGCAGGCGGTCGTCCAGGTCCGGCCCGGCCTCGGTAGCGGCCTCGGCAGCAGCGACATCAGGCGGCAGGCCCAGCCGGCACCGGTTCAGCATCAACGCCGAGAGCCCGCCGCGCGTGGTCTGCCAGCTGCGGTCGGTGCGCGAGCGGTCATTGAACCGGCGGGCCGCAAGGTAGTCGCTGGCATGCGGCAGCGCCGGGGCGGGCGGGATGTCGGGCAGCTGGGCGTCCAGC